>JAZNLC010000098.1:0-15954 GCA_045578895.1 Faecousia sp.
AGCGCAAAACCCGCACGAAGGATGCCGAAATAAAGTCCCGGCTTCTATCCTCCATACTTTCCATCAGATAACCAATATCCGCCGGTGCCAAATACCCCAGCGGCAAGCCATCGACCAGCAAGCCTACTCTGCCATCCAACAAGCCCTGGCAAAAACGGTCCGGACGTTCTGTGTACTGAAGAAGCGGAAATGTGGTAAATCTGGAACCCGTTACATATTCTTCAACGGCAGACGGAGAAAGGAAACCGTCAACATCAATCCCGTCAAGTCTTTCCTTCATTTTGGAAACCAGTTTTTCATTGGTAATCCCACGCACAGATACAACCGTTACATTGGTCAGACTTCTGCGTCCTACCGTTGTTTGATATAGCTGCAGATCCGGTGTACGCAAATGCCTGCGTACCACGCTGGTATTGATGCGCATGGTTTCCACAAAGGCATCCTTCGGGCCTTTGACAGTATTTTCCACTTCCGGGGCAGCAGGGGTGCGGCTGACACCGGTTCTCACTTCATAAGCGATTGCGCCGCTGCCCGGAAACAGCACCACACAGAAGCCATTAACCAGCTTCAAAGCAATATCATCCGCATTTTTACACGCGCTTGCGACAGTATTGTATACACTTCCATGAAGCGCTTTTTGATAGAGTTCCTCCATGGTTTCCCCGCGCAGATGTGTCGTGATGGGTCTGAAGATGTTTTCAGCCGCGTCAGCGCTGGAAACTAGACCATCGATAGCATATGCGTACAATTCAAACGAACCGCAATGCAGTTCTCTGCGGATAAAGTCTCCGGCACCTTCAAAAACAGCTGTGATTTGTGCATCCGTCATAATACCACCTCCAAAGTATTCTGCCCCAAAACTCCCGGAATATAGCAATTGCAAATCGTTTCTAATAATGTTATACTATTAAATTAGGAATCGTATTTGGAGGAAGCGTTATGTCTCATGTTATTGCTGCCGTATCCACCGGCAACCAGATCAGCGCCATCGGCATTCTCCGGCTGACCGGCGACGGCTGCGCAGAGGTGGCCGGAAAGGTATTTACATTAAATAACGGAAAACCGTTGTCGGAAGCGCCCAACCGCAAGCTGATGCTCGGCTCCTTGCAGGACAAGCAGGGCCGCACCATTGACCAGTGCATGGCGGTCTATACCCGGGCACCTCACAGCTACACCGGCGAGGACACCGTTGAGATTCAGTGCCACGGCTCCCCCGCTGTGCTGGCAGCCGGCTTGGAAGCACTGTACATTGCCGGTGCATTGCCCGCCAAACGGGGCGAATTTACCAAACGAGCCTTTTTGAACGGTCAGATGGATCTGACCCAGGCAGAAGCTGTCATTGATCTGATCGAAGCCGATACCGCCGAGGCCGCTGCCAACGCGGCCGGTCAAGTGGGCGGTATCTTATTAAAGAAGCTCGCGCCTGTCTATGATCATTTGACCGATCTTTGCAGCCATTTTCATGCGGTGCTGGATTATCCCGATGAGGATATCGACGATTTCCAGCTGAGCAGCTATGAAACTTCCCTGCGTGCTGACGCAAAAGCTTTGTATGCGTTGCTGCAGACTTACGGCCAGGGCCGCATTCTGCGCCAGGGCGTATCCGCCGCCATTGTGGGCAAGCCCAATGTGGGTAAATCCAGCCTTTTGAATGCTTTGGCCGGTTTTGAGCGGGTCATCGTCACCGATATCCCCGGCACCACCCGCGATACCGTAGAAGAAACGGTTATGCTGGGCAATACCCGACTGCGCCTGATCGACACCGCCGGTATCCGGGAAACCGCAGATCAAATTGAAGCTATGGGTGTGGAGCGTTCCCGCAAGGCCGCAGAAGAAGCTGACCTGGTGCTATTCGTCTGCGACGGTTCTCAACCCCTGACCGATGACGACCGGGCCATTATCGGAGATTGTGCCGACGCGGAGCATGCCATTGCCCTGATCAACAAAGGCGACCTGCCCCAAAAGACCGTGCCCAGTGATCTGCCCTTTATGTTCGTGATCCCCATCTGCGCCAAGACCGGTGAGGGTTTGGAGCTTTTGGCGGATGTTGTGGATGATATGTTCGCCGGAAACACGCCCTGTGACGGATCTATTTTGACCAATCCCAGGCAGTTTGATGCCATTCGCAGAAGCTATGAAGCAATGCTTCGCGCATTGCAGGGTCTGAAGCTGGGTCTGACACCTGATGCTGTATTGACGGATGTGGAAGCGGCCATGGAAGCTATGGGTGAAGTCACCGGCAACACTGTCCGGGAAGATATTACCGCAAGGATCTTTGAACGGTTCTGCGTAGGAAAGTGAGAAACTATGATCTATTTGGATAACTCCGCCACCACCAAGCCCTGCAAAGAGGCTGTGGAGGCAATCACCGCTGCGCTCACAGAAAACTGGGCCAATCCCAGCGGTTTGTATGATTTCGGAATCGAAGCTTCCCGGCTTTTGCGTACCGCCCGCAACCAGGTGGCTGCTGCCATGGGTGCGGAAGCCGACCGGGTATTCTTCACCTCCGGCGGTACGGAAGCGGACAACTGGGCCGTTATGGGCGCTGCCAACCGGTTCGGCAAAAAGAACAAGCACATCATCACCACTGCCATTGAGCATCACGCGATCCTCAATACCATGAAAGCGCTGGAGGCGCAAGGTTATGAGGTGACCTACCTGCAGCCGGATGAGCTGGGCCGTATCACCTTGGATGCTCTGAAAGGGGCATTGCGCAAAGACACCTTCCTGGTTTCCGTGATGATGGTCAATAACGAGGTCGGCTCTGTGATGCCCATTACTCAAATGGCCAAGCTGACCCACCGGCTCGCTCCCGACGCGGTTTTCCATACCGACGCGGTGCAGGGTTTTCTGAAAGTTCCCTTTGCCGCCAGGACTTTGGGTGCGGATCTGATCACCGTCTCTTCCCACAAGGTCCACGGTCCCAAGGGTGCTGGCGCACTGTATATCAGTCCCAGGCTCCGCTCCTTCCCACCGCTGATCCACGGCGGCGGTCAGGAATCCGGTTTCCGCAGCGGTACGGAAGCCATGCCTGCCATAGTGGGTTTTGCCGCAGCCTGCGCTGCCCTTGCGCCCACTTATAAGGAAGATATTCAAAAGGAGCGGGCGCTCTTGAACCACTGCATCGCTGCTGTTGAAGAGATCCCCGGTGTGGTGATCAACGGTGCCCACGAAGCGCCCCATATTTTGAATCTGTCCATTCCCGGCGTTCCAACACAGAATACCATCAATATTTTGCAGGAGCGGGGCATTTGTGTCAGCGCCGGCAGTGCCTGCGCCAAGGGGCACAGAAGCCACACCTTGACCGCCATGAAGCTGTCTCCCGAAAACATGGACGGTTCTTTTCGGATCTCCCTGTGCAAGGATACTACCGAAGCGGAACTGGATACGCTGGTCGCCGCCATCCGGGATGATATCGCAGCGAGGTATTTAAAATGAACACACTCCTTTTTCGCCTTTGGCAATGGACCTGGGGATTTCCGCAGACCCTGATCGGCTTTATCATTTGTCTCGCTCACAAGGACGCACCTCACCGGAATTACCACGGCTGTATCGTGACCAAGTGGAAGCAGAGCGGCAGCCTGGGTGTGGGCATGTTCCTTTTCCTTAGCGAGCGCAGTTATGACGGTGATCCGCAGGTGCAGGTGCACGAATTCGGTCACGCGGTCCAATCCGCTATCCTGGGTCCTCTGTTTCTGCCGGTGATGGGCATTCCCTCTTTTCTGTGGTGCAATCTGAAGCCTTGCAGAAAGCTCCGCAGAGAAAAAGGTGTTTCCTACTATACGCTGTATACGGAAAGCACTGCCAACTACTTAGGCAGTTTGGTTACCAAAGAGCCTTGCGATCTGAAATAAAATGAACCGACCTGTGAATGATCACAGGCCGGTTTTTTGTATGGAAGGTATCTCCATGCACCTATAAAACGATTCGATAAATTGGAATTTGTTGATTATATCGGTGTTCCTACTTCAATTAAGTTACCATCCAAATCATAGAATCTGACCACCTTTTGTCCCCAACTATGTGTCATTAGATAATTGACATATTCGATTTCAGGGTAAAGTGTTTCAAGACGCTCTATAAAGTGTTCTATGTCAGGCTCTTCAAAATACAACTCAGACTGATTACTGTTTGGAATTACACTTCTTTTCGTGAATTGTTCCCAGTATCCCGATTCCTGTAAATATAAATTATTTGTCAATTCCATATTCCCATCGTTGTCTTGAAGCAGTTGAAAACCAAACATATCACTATAGAACTTTAACGCACGGTTACAATCTTTAACAACAATAAGCGTTCCTTTGTATTTCATATACGTTCTCCTCGTCAAATTCAAGTTTGTCTAACAGTTTATACTCTTGTTTCATGCAGAAATTTTCGCAACTGGCGGCGGTTTTTAAAGATGTAGATTTCTTTATCTTTCTGCTGTGCCAGAATTTCATGGTATTTCCTGCGGTTCTTTTTATTAAATGTCCATAGCCACTTGGCAAATTCCGGATCCAGCCATTCGTTACAGTTGGGGCCCATGTCAGGCCGGGTCTTACCCCGGTTGGAGATCACCCGCTTCAGCCAGCTGAAAATGCACACAAAGCGGTTATAGTCCAAATAGATCACCGTGTCGCATTTTTCCAGTCGCATGGGTATGGTTCTGTTAAAGTTTCCATCCATGATCCATCGGGGTTTCTCCAATTCCTGCTGTACGAGATTGTCAAACTCTGCCTTTTCTAAATGCTGCCAGTTGCCAGGGGACCAAAAGATCTGATCCAAATGGATCACGGGAAGACCCGTCTTCTCTCCCAATTGCCGGGCCAGCGTAGATTTACCGCTGCCGCCGCAGCCAATGATCATGATTCGCTCCATTTTCTCTTCCTTTGCAAAAGCCCTCTCCGTCACGGCTTGCGCCGCGCCACCTCCCCCAGTGGGGGAGGTTTTTGCTCTCTTAATAAAAACAGGCCCGCTATGCGAGCCTGCTTTGAATACTTACATTAATATGCGACGCCCCAGTAGACCATCTTCTTTGCGGGTTTGCCGCAGATGGGGCAGGTCTCGCTTAAGGTTTCCTGCGCGAAGGGGATGCAGCGGGAGGACATACCCGCTTCGTCCTTCATCTTCATCTCGCACTCCAGCTCGCCGCACCACATGGTTTTGATGTAGCCGCCGTTGGCTTCCTGCAGAGCCTTTGCCTCTTCCAGGGAATGTGCTTCGAAGATATGCTCATCCAGATTCTTCTTGGCCTTGTCAAACATCTGCTGCTGCACGTTCACCAGCTGCTCAGCGACAGCTGCTTCCAGGTCAGCCAGGTTGACCACGATCTTCTCACGGTCGGTACGGCGAACCAGCACGCACTGGCCGTTTTCCAGGTCCCGGGGGCCGCACTCCAAGCGCAGCGGCACACCGCGCATCTCGTACTCGGCACACTTCCAACCCATGGAGTTATCGGAGTCGTCCAGCTTCACACGAACACCGGCAGCGATCAGGCGGGACTTCAGCTCGCCCGCAGCATCCAAAACGCCGGGCTTATGCTGGGCGATGGGCAGGACCACCACCTGAACAGGTGCGATCTTGGGGGGCAGCACCAGGCCGTTGTTGTCGCCGTGGGTCATGATGATACCGCCGATCAGACGGGTGGAAACGCCCCAGGAAGTTTCATGGGGGTTGACCTTCTGATTGTTCTTGTCAGTAAACTCAATGTTGAATGCCTTGGCGAAGCCGTCGCCGAAGTAGTGGGAAGTACCGGCCTGCAGAGCCTTGCGGTCATGCATCATGCACTCGATGGTGTAGGTAGCTTCCGCACCGTTGAATTTTTCCTTCTCGGTCTTTTGGCCACGGGTAACAGGCATCGCCAGCACATTCTCACAGAAGTCAGCATAGACGTTCAGCATGGTCTCAGTGAAGTCCTTTGCTTCTTCTGCGGTGGCATGGATGGTGTGACCCTCCTGCCACAGGAATTCTCTGTGGCGCAGGAAAGGACGGGAAGTCTTCTCCCAGCGCAGCACGCTGCACCACTGGTTATACTTCATAGGCAGATCCCGGTGGGACTGCAGCACATTCGCGAAATGCTCGCAGAACAGGGTCTCAGAGGTGGGACGGATGGCATAACGCTCTTCCAGCTCGTCACCGCCGCCCATGGTGACCCATGCGCACTCGGGAGCAAAGCCTTCCACATGATCCTTTTCCTTCTGCAGCAGAGATTCGGGGATCAGAAGGGGCATATACACATTCTCAACGCCCTGCTTCTTAAACTCCGCATCCATGATGCGCTGAATATTCTCCCAAATGGCATAGCCATAGGGACGGTAAATAAATACACCCTTAATGGAGGAGTAATCGATCAGCTGTGCCTTCTTACAAACATCCGTAAACCACTGGGCAAAATCGACCTCCATATCGGTGATCTGTTCTACTTTCTTATCCTTAGCCATTATATTTTCCTCCGAATCTCCCCGGTTTTTTATCACATTACATTATAGCACCATTGTCAAGTGCTTGCATAGGATGAATTACATTTTGATTTCCCGGAGGGAGTCTGCTATGACGGAAATTACCTTATCTTTGGAACCGGCTGTGGTTCTTTTCTATAATCGGATCGCTGACAGCATGAACTTATCTTTGGAGCAGGTACTGGCAGACGCGCTGTTCAAACTGGCAGGAGAACTCAGCCTGGAATCTCTGAGAACGCTGCCCCACTAATTTTCCGAAAAACATTGTAATTGATCAAATAATTTGCTATACTGTTTTTAAACTAAAGAATACGGAGGTTTTTCCATGAAATCCATCCGCGAAATCTATAAGATTGGCAAAGGCCCGTCCTCTTCCCACACCATGGGTCCCGAGCGGGCCGCAAAATTGTTCCGTACACAGCATCCTGATGCCGACGCATTCAAAGTCATCCTGTACGGTTCTTTGAGCAAAACCGGCATTGGTCACGGCACTGACCGTGTTGTGCGGGAAGTTCTTTCTCCCATGCCCACGGAAGTGGTGTTCTCCAACGAAATTTTGGAAGACTCCCACCCTAACACCATGGATCTGCATGCGTTGAAAGACGGCAAAGAGGTCGGCTTTCTTCGTGTGGAATCCATTGGCGGCGGTGATATCCGTTTCCCGGGAAGCAAGCGCAAGGACAGCGACGAAGTTTATATCGAGCATTCCTTTGCGGAGATTGCGGATTTCTGCAAATGGCGCTACATCGATAAGCTCAGTGACTATGTGGAGCTGAATGAAGGTCCCGAAATTTGGGACTTCCTGGCTGAAGTATGGCAGACCATGAAAAATGCCATCAGCGAGGGTCTGCAGGCGGAAGGTGTTCTTCCCGGTGGTCTGAATGTGCAGCGAAAGGCTAAGTACCTGTATTCCCAGGTTCCTCACGAGCAGATCCCCGCGCTGCTGGAATTCCAGACCATTGCCGCTTATGCTTACGCTGTGGCAGAGCAGAATGCCGGCAACGGCACCATTGTCACCGCCCCCACCTGCGGTGCCTGCGGTGTACTGCCCGCTGTTTTGAAATACGCCCAGGACACCAAGGGTTTTACCGATGAGCAGATCCTCCGGGGTCTTGCTACCGCCGGTATCATTGGCAACCTGACCAAGACCAACGCCTCCATCTCCGGTGCGGAAGCAGGCTGCCAGGCCGAAATCGGCACTGCCTGCTCTATGGCCGCTGCCGCTTTGGCTGAGCTGTACGGTCAGAATTTGGATCAGGTGGAATATGCCGCAGAAGTTGCCATGGAACACCATCTGGGTCTGACCTGCGATCCTATTTGCGGCCTTGTGCAGATCCCTTGTATCGAGCGCAATGCCGTTGCCGCCGTTCGGGCCATGAACGCCTGCAACCTCAGTTACTTCCTTACCGGCTCCCGTAACATCAGCTACGATATGGTCTGCCGGGCTATGAAGGAAACCGGTGTTAATTTGGACCATCGCTTCCGTGAAACCAGCGAAGGTGGTCTGGCCAAGCTGTACTCCAGAAAACGCTGAGGCCGGCAAACGCTATGGGAACATTAGAGATCGTCATCCTGGTCGTTGCTTTTTTGATCGGCCTGGTCATCTATGTGAAGGCGTTTCATATCTTCCGTATTGTAGAAGGCATTTGCGGTATTGTTGTTCTTCCCATCGACCTGGCGGGTCATTTGATCGCTTCCCGGGAATCCTTTCTTCCCGGCGGGCAGATTCTGCGGCTTATTACCATGGTCGGTGTGTTCATCGCATCCGTTGCCTATATCGTGATTTCCGTCATTGGCGGTACGGATTTTGGCGCGCTTATAGAGGGCTTTATTCAAAAGAGCACCCTGTTCGGATTTACTGAACTGTTGAATCAGGATCTGTCATTGAAGGACCGCTTTACATACGCCGCTTTCGTTTCTTTGGGTCTGTCCAGTTTCATATCCGTTCTTTACATGCGCTGTACGGTAGAAAGTTTGGATGAATGGTCCCTTCCTCTGCCGGTCAATATTCTTCTGCTGATCTTGTTCAATATGGCATTTGCCTTTGTTTCAACTCTGTGGGCAGAGCCGCTTACTCTATGGTGCAACAGCGCTGCTGACTACATTGTAGGGGTCTATCACCAGCTGGCGGCTGTTTTTAACGCAGGTGCCGATTCCATCTGGCAATTTTTGAAGATCATCCCCATTGGCTTGTTTCTTCTGATCTTGCTGTACGCGGCCCTTGCGGCATTTGTAATCACCTTCCGTGAGATTCTGGCCACGGTCATGTACGGTATGTTTGCCCTTGTGCTGTTTTTTGTCGGTGGCTTTTTGACCATGGTATGGCCCGCTTGCCCGGAATGGATTATGGTGATCTTTTTGCTGATATCTTTGCTCCTCCCCGACTATATTCGTGCCAACGAAGACGCGAAAGAAGCCTTTGCCGATTTTATCGAGGGTCTGGGTTAATTACAAAACACCGGTGCAGACTGGCTGTCTGCACCGGTTACTTTTTTGATCACGCAGATTTCCTTGTCTAGTTATTGGACGCATTGGCAGCGGCTGCCATCACGCAGTCGATGGTCAGCACCACTGCCAGGGCAACGATCTCGTCCTGGGTGTCGGCAATATCCAGCTCATAGCTGTCGCCCCAGGTCATCCACTCCTTGCTGATGGAAACAATGGAGCGTCCCTGCCGGGTGATCTCGTAGTCATGGGCCATAAAGCTGCCCTCAATTTCCCAGCCCAAACCCTCGATGCTGTACCTTGGGAAAAAGAATGTAAATTCCTTTTTGATCTCCGCCACCTGCCGGTTGCCGCAAAATACATGGTATTTGGGCATCCAGGTAAAGAGTTCCTGCTTGATGAAAGCCACCTCACGGCCGGCCATGTCGTACACATGGAGTTTCTTGCCAAAGGTAAATATTTCACCTTCCACACAATAACGGTCCCGGCCTGCCTCGTCCTTAACTGTGAACTTGTCGCCCCAGGAAAACACTCTTTGCTTTATGTACAGTTTCATATTACCCCTCCCGCGCAAACTTCCGTTATAGGCAAGCCTTTAAAATGCCAAAAGCAGCGCAAAGCATAAGAACCGGGAGCATCAGTACGATACCGCCAAAAAAGGCAAAACACACAATCAGCAGCGGCAGTGCCAGCACCATCAGAATGCTTGCCACGATCTTCGCAAGCCCCCAGGTCAGCCGGAAAGCAAGACCGATGGACTTGATCAAAAGCCAAATAAACGCAATACCTACCAATAATTCAAACATACGCTTTCCTTTCCTATAGCAATCCCATAATATATACCACAAGTACGGTGACGGTTATCACGGTCCAGCTGATGTACCTGCCGGCGAGCTCCCAAGCTGTCGGTTCTATCAGATCTACATCCTGAATGCGGAAAACATACCGCAGCCGGAACAGTTCATCTGCGAACAGAATGGACACAGCCGTTACGGCAGAAAGGAACAGGCAGCCGAACCATATTCTCCACTCTCCCTTGCTGACCAATTTCGGGCCGTCCATCAGTTCCAGAATCGTTATGGGATAAGGTGCCAGCCGGTTCACCACATTGCCGTTGCTGTCCATTACGGTTCCATCACTGGAGACGATGGTAATGTTAAAATGAAATTCTCCATCTTCCTCAAAAAGCATGAGTACATCACCGGATTTCGTAACGCCGCCCCGGAAGAAAACCTCGTTGCCTTCCAGTATCTCGACACCGGTCAAATACGCTTTGTCTGCCGGCCTGGCAGTGGGGTCTTCCCTGGCTGTATAGGGACCGTAGGTTACTTCACCGCGCTGAAAAGTAACTGCCTTGTCAGGCGTAACAGTGAAGCGGCATTCCTGTCCGTCAATGATGCCGGAATAGACTGTGTTTCCGTTTTCTTTAACCGGTATCAAAACCACATCGTTATAGAGATATCCGCCCTTGGATGAGACAATGGAATAAATCACGCAAAAAACCACCACCATTGCGATCAGCAGCAGCAACAGCACCTTTTGATATAGGCTCAACGCTTTGAATCGTTCCATACTCTCACCTTTCTTTCATATATTGCTTTTCCCGGCTTCCTGCCGCCGCAGGACCTGCTCCACATTTACCGGCACGATCCCAAGCCTCGCGGCAACCACCGGATCGGCGTTCACCTTTTCCATCAGCCGAATGGTAAGGATCCGTTGTCTCGCACCCACATCCCACACTTCCTTCCCTATGGGTATATTGTATGGGAAGCTGAAAGGAAAATAAAGGATCCTTTTCGCAAAATAGGACGGTTGTTTTCTCCCCGCACAGAGAATTACATATTCTTAAGAGCTTCGTAGTGTGCCCGGTCAATGACGCCGGTATCCAGCATCTGCTCGCACCAAAGCTGCAAGGTCTCCACCGCTATGGAGATCTTCTCCAGTTCCTTCTGTATGTACACAAAGTCAGCCAGTTCTTCACCGGAGATATGACCGTCCACAGTGATTTCTATGAGCCGCTCCTTCTTTTTCTGCATGGCATTCAAGGACGCGATGGTCTCCAGCACGATCTGGGACAGATCCTTGATCTTGATTTCCGGCACATACTGCGCTCCGATCGGACACTGGTTGGCACAGTAACAATTGCACAAGGAGGGCTGCTTATACCGGTCGGACATCAACAGCACCTCGTCCGGATGTGGCATAGACCGCTCGCTTTCAATCTTTTCGATCCGCTCCGGCGACATTGTCACCAGCAGGTCTGACGCTTCCTCACGGGTCAGGCCCAAAGTTTCCCGCGTGCGTTGATATACATTTTTATTCTCTTTGGTGGATCTTCTTGCCATATTCGTTCTCCTTGGTGCAAAAGCATATGAGTTTGGATGAGGATAGTATACCACAGAGATTTCTACATTGCAAATGCCCTATGCTTCAAACGCCGCAGGAGGAACTTGCGTGGTAGTTTTTTTAGAAAGCTGTTGCATATTCCGGCATTCTGTGATAGAGTAAATTAGTTAATTATTGTAATTTATCCATTGTGTTCAAAGGAGAATCTCATATATGAAATTAGGTATCGTAGGACTTCCCAATGTTGGCAAGTCCACCCTCTTTAATGCCATCACCAATGCCGGTGTCCCTGCTGACAACTACGCGTTCTGCACCATCGATCCCAATGTGGGCGTGGTTTCCGTTCCCGACGAGCGGCTGGACTGGCTGTCCGATTTCCATCAGCCCAAGAAGACCACACCCGCTGTTGTGGAATTCGTCGACATTGCCGGTCTTGTCAAGGGTGCAAGCAAGGGCGAAGGTTTGGGCAACAAGTTCCTGAGCAATATCCGCACCACCGATGCCATCGTCCATGTGGTCCGCTGCTTTGAAGACTCCAATGTCACCCATGTGGAAGGCAGCACCGATCCCCTGCGTGATATCGATATCATCAACCTGGAGCTGGTAATGGCGGATATCGAAATGGTGGAGCGCCGCATCGACAAGTGCCAAAAGGCTGCCAAAGGCGGCGATAAGAAGTTTTTGAAGGATGCCGCACTGCTGACCGGTCTGCTGGCCCATCTGAATGAAGGCAAGCTGGCCCGGACCTTTACCGACGACGCGGACGATCTGGCCGTCATCGCTGAATCCGATCTTCTGACTTTGAAGAAGACCATCTATGTTGCCAACCTGGCGGAAAATGAGAACAATGAGCCTCAGGCCAACCGCCACTATAACGCGGTAAAGGCCCTGGCAGACGAAGAAGGCAGCCAGTGCCTGCCCATCTGCGCCAAGCTGGAGGCCGACATTGCCGAGCTGGACGATCCCGAAGAAAAGGCAATGTTCATGGAAGAGCTGGGTGTCAATGAATCCGGCCTGGACCGGCTGATCAAGAGTTCCTACGCGCTGCTGGGCCTGATCTCCTTCCTCACCGCAGGCAGCGACGAATGCCGGGCATGGACCATCAAGCGTGGCACCAAGGCACCCCAGGCCGCCGGTAAGATCCATACCGACTTTGAGCGTGGCTTCATCCGCGCGGAAGTCATCGCCTTCGACGATATGAAATCCATCGGTTCCATGGCCGCTGCCAAAGCACAGGGCAAGGTTCGCAGCGAAGGCAAGGAATATGTGATGAAGGACGGCGACATCGTCAACTTCCTGTTCAATGTCTAATGAATAGCAAACCGCCCATCAGGGAGATCCTGATGGGCGGCTTTTTATGCGATCAGAAAACTTCGGGTTGGTTTTTAATGCTGTTATAGAAGTTGGCGGTAGTGGCGCTCATGTAGGGCATGACCCATACATAGGCGATACCGAAGGTAATCATGCCCAGAAGATGCCAGCCGATGAAGGACAGTTGCAGCACAAAGAAATCCATCTTGTGGCCGTTCATCATCGCCTTGGAGCGGTTGATGGCCTCCAGGGCACCCATATTGGGATTCTCTGCCAAAATGTACATGGACATAGAGTAAGACAGTGCCTTGATAATACCCGGGATCCAAAACAGCAAAGACCACAGTGCGGTAAACAGGCCCATAAAGAAGGTCACCTTAAATGCACCCCAGAACTTGTCGAAGTGCTGGAAGAGTTCCTTCATGTCGGGCTGAATACCCTTTGTCAGGTTCAGGTATACGGTTACCATTGCAATGCCGAATGCCGGTGTAAGCACCAGTACCGATGCGATAGAACCCACTACCGGGATCAGATTTGCCAATGCAGCTACGGCGGCTATGATCAGTGTCATTACGAAGAATGTACCGATGTTGCCTTGGATCTGCTGTTTTGCCATTGCTTTCAGTTGTACTCTTTCCATAAAAATACCCCTTTTCTTTTTCATTGTTATACAACCAGGAGCCCTGCAGCCATCAGGATACAAACCTGGGCGAATACGGTAAAAATGGATCCGATGCTGGTCCATACCACCAGTTGGGTGGCCAACTGCTCATCATTCTTCATTTGGGAAGCCATAACCGCGCTGGTGACCGCCACGGGCGAGCCGAACAGCGCCAGCATGGCAGGCATAGTATCCGGCCCGCAAGACACGATGCCAAAGAACCGCTCCAGCAGCAGCGCCGTGCCGATACAAAGCACCGGTGCGATCACCAGCCGCAAAGCGGTACCCACGGCAATTTCCCGAAACATACCCTTGACCACAGAAAACTGGAACTGCCCGCCAAGCACCAGCAGCGCCAGGGGTGTGGCGATGGCCTTCAGGTTCTTCAGTGCGCTGTAAACGAACGCCAAGTCCGTGTTCAGCGCAAAGACCACTTCCCCGAAAAGGTTTCGCTGCAGCGCCCGAATTCCCAGGCAGGCAATACCCGCAAAAGCGGCGATGATCAAAGGATTCTTGAGAATATCCGCAACCATCTTTCCGGCAGAGGGTTTCTTTCCTGTTTCGTCCCGCAGGAAAACAGACAGCGCAATGACAGCCAACACATTAAACATAGGAACCACCAGTGTCGCGATCACGGCGCTGACCGTTGCCGCCGCTTCACCGCCCAGCTGGGCAGCCAAAGTAATGCCGATGATATTGAAGTTGCTGCGGAAGCAGCACTGGCAGATAACACCTCTGCGGTTTGGTTCTTTCGTGCCGACCACGGCCACTGCCATGCCGATCAGAAACAGCGCCAGCACCGCCAGGGTGCAGTAGATCACCGTGTCCCAGGGCAGGTCTGACAGGTTGTCGATCTCATAGATATTGACGAAGAACAAGCTGGGCAGGCACACCTTAAATACCAGCGCGTTGCCCTTCTTGACAAAGTTTTCGTCGATGATATTCTTCTGTCGCAGGCCATAACCCAGCAGAATCAGCAGTACGATGGGAAATACCGCGTTGACCGCTGTCATAAAAATATGCAGCATGGCTTCTCCTCCTGCAGTTATTTGTAAAGAGCCTTGCCGCTCTTGGCCTCCATAGCCTTTTCGCCCAAGTAAGAAACCACATCCATGCCGAGGTGCTGCGCCAGGTCACGCATTTCCGCAACGGTCTTTTCATTGACGGAGATGCCCTTTTCCATCCGTTCGGCGATAGCGAAGATCTCCTTTTCGCCGTGGGTATAGATCCGCTCCCGGCCTTCCGCCTTGGGAGATTCACGGATTTCTTTCATATAGTTGGACAGATGTTCCTTGATGGCCCGGGCATCGCCGAAAATCTTGGGATCGATGACGATAAATCCGTGGCAGATACCGCTGTGGCCGTTCATATTGGTCTTGTTGGAAGTAGTACCCAACGACACGATAGCGGAGAGCAGCTCCACCACCATGCCGTAGCCGTAGCCCTTATGGCTGCCGCTGTCTTCCTCGTAACCGCCCAAAGGCAGGATGCCGCCGCCCTTGTGATTGACGATGCAGCTGAATACTTCCGCAGCGTCAGAGCAGGGTGCGCCGTTGGAGTCGATGGCCCAGCCGTCATGCAGCGGCTTCTCCTGCTTATTGTAGACCTCTACCTTACCCCGTGTGATCACGGAAGTAGAAGCGTCAAACAGGAAAGGATACGGCTCTGCCGGGCAGGAAATGGCCAAGGGATTGGAACCCAGCATCGCCTGCTTGCCGAAGGTAGGCACCATAATGGCAGTGGTATTGGTTGTGGAAATACCGATGAGACCTTCGTCAGCCGCCATTTTGGCATAATAGCCGGCAATGCCGTAGTGGGTGGAATTGCGCACGGTAACGAATGCCATGCCCACCTTCTTCGCCTTTTCAATGGCCAGTTTGGTAGCGTTATAAGCCACCACATGGCCCATACCGTCATGGGCATCGATGACCGCGGAAACGGGTGTTTCAAACACCGTTTCCGGCTGAGCATCGATCTTGATCAGGCCGTTGCAGATATCCTTGTGGTACTTGACCAGGCGGGATGTACCGTGGGATTCAATGCCATACAGGTCAGAAAGCAGCAGCACATCGGTGATAATGGCCGCTTCTTCCCCATTGAAACCAAAACGCTGAAAAGCGTCCTCGCAGAAGTGCTTCAGTTCTTCATAGGTATATGTAAAATACATATTCTTTCCCCCGGTAATCAATTCTCCTGATAAACGACCTTGCCGTTTACGATGGTGACGGCTGCTGCGCCGCCCACATTCTTCAGAGGATCCGCATTCCAGATGACCACATCGCCGTCCTTGCCGGCTTCCAAACTGCCCACCCGGTCGGCAATGCCAATGGCGGTGGCAGGATTGATGGTAATGGCCTTCCAGCCTTCCTCATAAGGCAGGCCGCTGTTGACCGCCAGGCCTGCACACATGGGCAGGTACTGCAGAGGGATCACAGGCGCGTCAGTAATGATGCTGATGGGGACACCGGCTTCATAGAGCGCATTGGGGGTAGTGAAGGACTTATTCTTCAGCTCGATCTTGCTCTTGCTGCCCAGGGAGGGACCTACGAACGCAGGCAGGCCTTCTTTGCCCAGCTCGTCGGCGATGAGAGAGCCGTCGGTGCAGTGATACAATGTCAGCTTAACGCCGAATTCCTTTGCGACCCGAATCGCGGTGAAGATATCGTCTGCCCGGTGGGCATGGGCCTTCAGGGGGATCTCACCTTTCAGCACGGGGATCATGGCTTCCAGCTTCATATCAAAGCCGGGATT
>JAZNLC010000099.1:0-2818 GCA_045578895.1 Faecousia sp.
CGCCAGACCTTCCCACAGCTTATGATTGCCCGTATACTCGGCATAAATACCCGCGTCGATGCGGATACGGCCATTGTCATAGCCGTTCCATTTATCATAGAGCCGCACCAGCTCCCGGCACTGCTCGTCGGTTTCAAAATCG
Organism: Faecousia sp.; assembly: GCA_045578895.1. Lineage (GTDB taxonomy): Bacteria > Bacillota > Clostridia > Oscillospirales > Oscillospiraceae > Faecousia. The sequence goes on from JAZNLC010000099.1 coordinate 143, forward strand.
AAGTCCTCGTTTTCATCGATAAACCGGTAGGCGGACAACGCGATGTTGGCCTTGATACCGGCATCCGCTGCCGCCTGCGCGGTGGCTTCGGGGTAGTAGTAGAGATCGGAAACGGAGGTGATGCCGAAGCGCAGGCACTCGGCAATACCCAGCGTTGCGGCAGCCTTGGCGCAGCGGGAGTCCATCTTGGCTTCTTTCTGCAAAAGATTTTCCAAGGCTTCCCGACTGGTCAGCTCATCCAGGTAGCACCGCAGTGCGGTGGTGGCCAAATGGGTATGGCAGTTGATCAGACCGGGCATGGCAACCATACCGGTACCGTCAATGATGGTTTTAGGTTTGTCGGTGGGAGCGGTTTTGGAAATGCTCTCGATCTTGCCGCCGGTGACGGCGATGTAAGCGCCAAAAAGCACATCCATCCGCTCGTTCATAGTCACAACGGTGACATTGGAAATTAATGTATCCAATTAAACGCATCCTTTCATCAGTGCGAACAGTTCTTCTTTCTGCCGCAGTACGCTGTCGATCTGCTGGGTGTACTGCTCGGGGAATTTGGGGTTATGGAATCGCTGCAAAGAGCCGTCGGCGAAATTGACTTTGTTCATACCGCCGCCGCCCAAAGAGATAATGGTGTGTATCTCTTCCATCATGTAGATGTTGTACAGACAATCCAAGCCATCCCGGCTCCAGCCTACATTTTCAAAACTGCCGGACATGTACTTCTGCCGGTACAGATAGTAAGGCTGATAATTGGCGCTCCGCAGGGTGGCGCTGGCGTAGTCCACCATTTGGGTCACGGCTTCCGCAGGGGAAAGACCGGTACGGTTTTCAAAAAGATCCGCGCCTTTTTTCAGCGCCAGGGTGTGAACGGTGATGTTGGCGGGGTTTAACGCGGCAACGGTGTCCAAAGAGTAACGGAATCCGTCAAAATCATCTGTGGGCAGGCCCGCGATCAGATCCATATTGATGGCGGTAAAGCCTGCGTCCTCTGCCTGGCGATAGGCCCTCAGCACATCCTCCGCGGTGTGAGGGCGGCCGCAGGCTTTGAGCACGCTGTCCACCATGGTTTGAGGATTGATACTCATGCGGTCAGCGCCATGTGCGCGGATGGTGCGAAGCTTTTCAGCATCCAAAGTGTCAGGACGACCGCCTTCCACAGTAAATTCCATACAGCGGGAAAGGTCAAAGCTGTCTTGAATGCTGTCAAGCAGATGTGCCATCTGCTGCGCGGATAAGGTGGTGGGTGTGCCGCCGCCTATGTAAATGGTACGCACCTTGCGGCCGGAATTTTCCAACAGCCTGCCGGTGGCGGCCATTTCTTTATACAGCGCCTGCAGATAGGGCTCCAGGAGCTCCGTCTGTTTGCCGATTGTGCGGCTGACGAAGCTGCAATAGCTGCACCGGGTGGGACAGAAGGGGATTCCGATATACAAAGAAACATCTGTATCTTCCAAAAGACCTGCTGCTTTGACAGTGGAAGCGCTGCAATCCAGGGCCAGCTTTCTGCGGTCTTCTGTCACAAAATAAACATCCCGGAAAAGCTTGTCGGCCGAAGCGGCAGTGCCGCCCTTCAGTAAATGTTTGGTGGAGATCTTTGTAGGGCGTACACCGGAAAGGGCGCCCCAGGCGGGAATCTTATCCAAGTGGGGCAGTGCAGCCAAATAATAGCTCTGCTGCAGCGCCCGGCGTCGGCTGCGGACGGTTTCCTCAGCCGTCCGGATACGGCGAACGGCCCGGGTGGTTTTATCCCCCCGGGTGATGGTGGTTACAGCGCTGATCCAGGTATTACCTCTGTGCAGGCTGCTGACAGCGGTATCTTCCTCCCGGCTGACCGGGGGGAACAGCGCCAGCTGCAGCTGCTCTACGGCATACAGGTCATCGTGCCCTTTCAGAATCAGTTTCATAGATAGCCTCCCATATAGGGATTGGTCTTCTGCTCGCAAAGCAGCGTGGAGCTTTCTCCGTGACCGGAGAACACCCTGTAATCAGTATCCATCTCCGCCAGGCGCTCCAAAGAATTCTGCATTGCTACACGGTCACCGCCTGGAAGGTCGGTGCGGCCGCAGGAACCGGCAAAGAGGGTGTCACCGCAGAACATGGCATCTTCGCACAGATAGCACACACTGCCCCAGGTGTGGCCGGGGGTCTCCATGACGGAGAAATGCAGACCGCCGGCAGAGATTAACTCGCCCTCTTCACAGAAAGAAACCTCGCAGAAATCGGTATCATGAATGGGATACAGATAATCATTCATGGGATTTTTCCGCTGGGTGTAGTCGCTTTGGCTCATCCAAAGCTTGCAGCCGGTAGCCTTGACCAGCGCTTCCACAGCACCCACATGGTCAAAATGGCCGTGGGTCAGCAAAATGGTATCCAGGGTCAGATCCAGCTGATCCAATCGGGCAAGAACAGTCTCGGGTTCATAGCCGGGATCAATGACAGCGCAGCTGTTGCTGCCGTCCGCCCATACGATATAGCAGTTTGTTTGATAAGCGCCTAAAGGCAAAACGTCAATTTTGATCATAGGAATATCCTCGTAGGGGCCAATGCCCACATTGGCCCGGCATCAAGGTGTCCGGTTGTGTCAGGGCCGATGTGGGCATCGGCCCCTACGGAATTTATTTTCTTCTGGGTTCTTCCATCAACTGCTGGGTGTCCAAAATAAGCGTAACAGGACCG
>JAZNLC010000100.1:0-2971 GCA_045578895.1 Faecousia sp.
GGTGCATAAAATGATCCATAACTTTTTCGCTATACAGTGCCATAGTTTTCCTCTCCTAATTACAGAATATATTCTCGGATGCCGGTCTGCAGGTCACGCCAAACCGGGCTCATATTACGAAGATAGCTGACCACCTGAGGAACCACGGTCAGAATGTGATCCACTTCCTCTTCGGTGTTGTATTCGCACAGACTCAGGCGCAGGGATCCGTGAGCGACATCGTGGACGCGGCCGATGGCCAGCAGCACATGGCTGGGATCCAGGCTGCCGGAGGTACAGGCAGAACCGGAAGACGCACATACACCGTGGGCATCCAGCAGAAGCAGCAAAGACTCGCCTTCAATGCCTTCAAAGCAGAAGCTCACATTGCCGGGCAGGCGGTTCACTTCATCGCCGTTCAGGGCGCAATGGGGGATCTTCTTCAGGCCCGCAATCAGCCGGTCACGCATTGCTCTTACCTTAGCCATATTCTCATCCAGATGGTCGCAGGCATCCTTCATGGCAGCTGCCATAGAGCAAATACCGGCGATGTTTTCCGTGCCTGCACGCTTGCCCCGCTCCTGGGCGCCGCCCTCGATCACATTGACCAGCGGGAAACCCTTGCGCACATACAGCGCGCCAACACCCTTGGGGCCGTGGAACTTATGAGCGGAAAGGCTCAGCATATCAATATTCTGCGCCTTCACATCAATGGCGATGTGGCCAACAGCCTGGACAGCGTCGGTGTGGAAGGGAACACCGGCCTCTTTGCATACAGCGCCAATCTCGGCAATGGGCAGTACAGAACCGATCTCATTGTTGGCGTACATACAAGTGACTAGGCAGGTATCTTCACGAATGGCATCCTTGACCTGCTGCGCGGTCACATTGTGGCCTTCCTTCACATCCAAAAGGGTGATCTCATAACCTTCCTTCTTCAGCTTTTCCAGGGTGTGCAGCACCGCGTGATGTTCAAAAGCGGTAGAGATGATGTGCTTTTTGCCCTTTCTCGCGCCGTAGCGGGCTGCGGAAATGATTGCCTGGTTGTCTGCTTCGCTGCCGCCGGAGGTGAAGATAATTTCACGGGGCTCACAGCCCAGGCACCCCGCAACGGTAGCCCGGGCAGCATCCAGCGCTTCCTTGGCTTCCTGGCCCATGGTGTGCAGGCTGGAAGGGTTGCCGTAGTTGTTTTCCAAATATTCCATCATTGCCGCAACAGCGATCTTGCTCATTTTCGTGGTTGCGGCATTATCAGCGTATACATGCATAGTCGTACCTCCAAGGTATTTGCCTAGTAATTGCATAGGTAATATAGCATCTATTACCTACAATGTCAATAGGTAATATAGAAATTTACAATGTTTCCTCCAACACCCGCACAACCGCTTCCAGGCCCAGCTGATCTTCCCGGGTAAAACGGGCAAAATAAGGGGAATCAATATCCAGAACGCCGTAGATTTCTCCATTTTTAAAGATGGGAACAACGATCTCTGAATTGGAAGCGCTGTCGCAGGCAATATGTCCGGGGAACTGGTGCACATCCTCTACCAGGATGGTTTTTGCTTCCTTTACAGCAGTACCGCAAACACCTTTGCCCACGGGGATCTCAATGCAGGCAGGCTTTCCCTGGAAAGGCCCCAGCACCAGTTTCCCCTGCTCCATCAAATAAAATCCCGCCCAGTTAATACGATCCATAGCCTGCCAAACGGCAGCGGAAACATTTGCCAAATTGGCAATGGGGTGCGGAACGCCTTCTGTCAGTGCTTTCACTTGTGCGATTAAGGTTGCGTAATCCATATGATCTTCCCTTCGGTTTTTCTTTTATTCTACAGGAAAATACGCTCAGATGCAACTGTTTCCAAAAGCAGCCTGCGCAGCCAGTTCGTCCCTTATTTTTCGACATTTGTATCGGTTACATCCCCTGCTTCTCTGGCATATTAAGAAGGCAGACAAAGAGGAGGGCTGTCTTGTGAAGAAATTACTGTTGCGATTATTTTTGATCATTACACTGGTATATAGTATTTCCCCCGCTGTATTGGCCGCGGATACGCTGATCCCCGTAGGGCAGGTAGTCGGGCTGGAGCTGCATAACAATACCGTCACCGTTGCCGGGTTGGAAGAAAACTCTGCGGCAAAAGCAGCCGGCCTGCAGGCAGGCGACCGGTTGATAGCCATCGACGGCCGGGGAATTCAAACTGTGGAAGATGTGCGTATCGCCTTAGATCGCAGTCAGGGAAGCGTAAAGCTTACCGTTCAGCGCAGCGGTGGATTGGAAATCATCCGCGTAGAACCGGCCATCACACCGGAAGGGCCGAAACTTGGCATTTACCTGCGGCAGGGTATCACCGGTATCGGCACGGTCACCTATTATGACCCCGCAACCCAAACCTTCGCAGCCCTGGGACACGGTGTCAATGACCCGTCCGGACAGCTTTTGCAGCTAACCTCCGGGCACGTTTATCAGGCAAAGGTCGCATCGGTCCGAAAAGGGCAAAGCGGTACACCGGGCCAGTTGATTGGCGCGATCTGCGCAAAAGATCCCTTGGGCACTGTGAATCAAAACACACCCCAGGGTATTTTCGGCAATGTCCGGATTCCCTGGAAGGCACAGCCGCTTCCCGTAGGGGAAACCGACGAGGTCACTCCGGGCATCGCCACAATCCTCTCCACAGTCTGCGGTGATACGCCCCGGGAATATTCTGTGGAAATTTTGAAAGTCTATCCCGCCTCCCGTCAAAACGGCAGAAATATGCTGATCCGGGTCACAGACCCCGAGCTTTTGGAGATCACCGGCGGCATTGTCCAGGGCATGTCAGGTAGCCCGATTTTGCAGGATGGGAGAATTGTGGGAGCAGTAACACACGTTTTGGTCAACGATCCTACCACTGGGTATGGGATTTTTATAGAAAACATGCTAGAAGCAGCCAGTTAAGCAGAATATTCACAAAAAATCAAGTGCCAAACGGAATTTATACCGTTTGGCACTTATTGC
>JAZNLC010000101.1:0-4501 GCA_045578895.1 Faecousia sp.
TGCAATGCCTGCTGGAACCGCACTACATAGAGGAATATTACAGGGGTTTAAGGATTTGTGTGCAGCAATTTTCTTTATCACACCTAACTATAAAGACGAGGGATTTTTAGAAACAGAAGTCAATTATGCAATTACTGAAAAAATGCAAAAGGGTGATAAGTTTTCTATAATAACTCTTGTATTTACCGATGAAGAAGGGAAAATTGGTGAAGTTCCCGAATTATTAAAAACATATGTATGGAAACAGCCAGGCAACCATTTAGAAGCCCTCCAAGAAATCATTAAAGCACTCCCAGTTAAAGTGGGAGAGGTTCGTTACAGATAATTCTCGTGGCAACATTATGGCAACAAAAAATCAGATAGCCTCTGCTGTCTGAATAATGGAAATAATCCTAAGACCTTGAGCTAAATCCCATAAGCAAATCTGTTTAAGATTTATTTTTCAGGAGCGAGTGGGAATAATCGCACATTGACTCTGAGTGGGCTGAAATCCCTTGATTTCAGCCCACTTTTTCTCTTTGCTTCGAAATGTTTCAGCAAATTTGATTTATCCTCTTCATGGCAATTTACTTTATCTTTTCGCAATTGGATGAATCAAGCAATATCGTAAATTTGAAGACCTTGTGTCATCGGAAACGATGACCAAGGCCTTCTTTTTTGTCGTAGGAGAGACCTTGACTATAAACATTTGGCTTAGAAGATTCTATCTTTACCAAATCAGGTGCTCTGCTTCGACACCAGCTTTTAAAATTTCAATGGCGGATAATTTTTAATTGCGTCTGCCTAAAATAGATGTTATAATGGAAATACTATGCAAATCATCGGTTTATTGACAGAAAGGATGAAGAAAGAATGAGACAATACGTTGGAGAAAAACGCGGACGGCTGGAAGGCATGGACAAGGCTACCGGTCGTGCCTTATATGCTGGCGACTATCGTATGGAAAATATGCTTGAGCTGGCTCTTGTTCGTTCTGAGATCAGTCATGGCTCGGTCCACACCCTTGATGTTTCCGCCCTTCCCGAAGATGTGCTGGTCTTCACCGGAAAAGATTTCGCCGAAAATGTAGTTGCGGATATTTTCTGTGATACCCCAGTTCTGGCCTATGATAGGATCCGTTTCCGCGGGGAGCCCATTGCGATCATCGCGGCGGACACCCGGGAAAAAGCCAAGGAAGCGGCAAAACTGGTGAAGGTCGAGTACGAGTGCCTGCCCATTGTCCGCAACACAGAAGACGCCAAGGATCCCGCCCTGCCGGTGCTGCACGGGGATTCCAATCTGCTGGCAGACTTTTTCCACGAAAAAGGCGATGTAGAAAAAGCATTTGAAGAGAGTTATCTCATTGTAGAAGACGATTTTGAGACCCCCGCTCAGGATCACGGCTATATGGAGCCGGATGCCTGCTTTGCCTATGTGGAAGATGACCGTCTGATGGTCTATACCGCTTCTCAGAATGTGTTTGCCGACCGGCTCATGATCTGCCGAGCTTTGGGTTTGGCACCGGAGCAAGTGCGTGTGCGTGCTGCCTTTGTAGGCGGCGGCTTCGGCGGCAAGGACGGACATACCTGCCAGATCTACCCCAGCTTGGTCTCCTGGCTGACCAAGCGCCCGGCAAAGGTCGTTTTTGACAGAGAGGAAGTTCTGGCTTGTACCTATAAGCGCCATGGCATTAAGACCCATGTAAAAATGGGTTTCAGCAAAGAGGGAAAGATTTTGGCCTTCGACGGAAGCGCTATTTTGGATACGGGCGCTTATGCCGGCTACGGTGCCTCTGTGCACGGCCTGTTTACGGAGCACTTCCCCGGACCTTACGAAATTCCCAATGTCCGCCTGAAAACCGAAACCTACTACACCAACAAGCCCATCGCTCATGCCATGCGTGGCTTTGGCGCGCCTCAGGGTGCTTTCGCAACTGAATCCATTATCAGCCGTGCCGTTGCGCAGCTGGGTTTGGATCCCATCGGCATGCGTTTGGATAATGCGCTGGTGCAGGGCTCTGTGGGTGCTTTGGGGCAGCCCATGGATCATTGCGTCGGCCTGCGGGAAGCGCTGAAATTGGTGCAGGAATCCGATTTGTGGAAAGAACGGGAATCCAACACCGATCCTTATGTGGGTTACGGTGTGGCCGGTGGTTTCTTGAGCTGCGGTCTAGGTCAGAAGATTCCCGACAATGCGAAAGTATCCGTGCGGGAGCGGGAAGACGGCGGTTTTGACATTGGCTGCGGTCTGGTAGATATCGGTCAGGGCAGCACCACGGCGCTGGCAGCCATGGCGGCAGACCTTTTGGAAACTGATATTGAAAACATCCATATGATCATGGCGGATACCGACAAGACCGAAGACTGCGGCTGCACTGCAGCTTCCCGTTCTGTTTTCATTGCCGGCAATGCACTTATGGCGGCGGTAAAACAGTATAAGAAGATGAAGGAAGCAGGTCTTTCTTCCGACATAGCCATGGGCGAAGCGGCATTCCCCGAATCCTCTAAGGATCTGGGCCGCATTGGCTTCCCTCATGCCATGTACACCTTCGTGGCACAGGCAGTGAAACTGCGTGTGGATCCCATTACCGGCAGCGTATCCTTGCTGGACATCGCAGCCGCTACAGAATGCGGCAAGGTGATCAATCCCCTCGGTCTTGCAGGCCAGATCCAGGGCGGTATCGGCATGTCCATCGGTTTCTGCCTGGGCGAGGACTGTACCTGGAAAGATGGTCAGCTGATTCACAAGAATTTCGCAACTTATTTAATGCCTACTGCCTTGGATGTACCCAACATCGCAAGCTATCATGTGGACGCTTACGAAGCATCCGGTCCCATGGGTGTCAAAGGTGCCGCGGAAGTCTCCACAGTTTCCATCGCTCCCGCCATCAACGAGGCAGTTCGTCAGGCATCCGGCGCAATACTTACAAAACTGCCCTTGAGTCCGGAAGAAATTCTGAAGGCTTTGGAAGCACGCGAAGAATGTGTAGGAGGTTGATCATATGTCTATGTTTTATCAGCCGTTGACTGTAGAAGAGGCAATCACAAATTTGGCCAAGGAAAACACTATGGCCTGCGCAGGCGGAACAAACCTCTATGTGGACAGAAAACACGGAAAGTTTTTGGATAAAGATTATGTCAGTTTGGATAAACTGCAGGATTTAAAGCAGGTTATCCAGAAAGAAGATGGCTGGCATATTGGCAGTATGGTGAATTTTGCCTGCGCCGAGAAGCTGGCAATACCCGGTGCCAATTGCTTTACTATGGCCGCTGCGCAAGTAGGCGCACCGCAGATCCGCAACAGAGGTACTGTAGGCGGCAATATTGTTTCCGCATCTCCTGCTGCAGATTCTGTGCCAGCGTTGATAGCTTTGGATGCAACCGTTGTATTAAAGTCTGTGTCGGGTGAAAGAATCGTTGCTCTTTCGGAGTTTATGAAGGGCCCGGGAAGAACGGATTTAAGGTCCGGAGAGTTGATGACCGAGATCATCATTCCCACAAAAAAGGGCCATTCTGTGTTCAGTAAAGCCGGTAAGCGTAATGCCTTGGCTATTGCCATTTGCAATCAGGCTGTCTACATGGAAACCGAGCAAGGCAAGATCCAGGAAATCCGTGTGGCGCTGGGTTCTGTAGCGCCTATCGCAGTACGTGCATACCATGCAGAAGCCATACTGAAAGGAACGGAAGCATCCGCATTGGATAGCACTGAATTTAAGGTAGCGCTGAAAGAAGCACTGTTGAAAGATATTTGTCCTATCGATGATGTCCGCGCAACCAAGGAATACCGTCAGAGCGTGGCATTTCGCATGCTGATGCATAATTTGAAGCAGTTGTGGAAGGAGGAATCCGTATGTTAAGCATTCAGCTGAAAGTTAACGGAGAATTACATACGATCCAAATTGAGCCGACAGAGACCCTGCTCCATGTGCTGAGAGAAAAACTTGGCCTTACCGGAACAAAAGAGAGCTGCGGTGAAGGTGATTGCGGTGCATGTACGATCCTAGTGAACGGAAAGAGCGTCAATTCCTGTATTTATCCGGCCATTCAGGCGGATGGATGTGAGATCATGACTGTGGAAGGCGTTGAGAAGAATCCCAAGCTGGCAAGAATTCAGCAAGCGTTTGTAGATCACGGAGCTGTTCAGTGCGGCTTCTGCTCTCCCGGTATGATCATGGCGACCTGTGCTTTGCTGGATGAAATTCCGAATCCCACGGAGGAAGAAATTCGACGCGGTTTGTCCGGGAATCTTTGTAGATGCACCGGCTATCAAGCCATGGTGGATGCTGTAAAATCACTCCTTTGAATTGTTCATATTATGTTCAAATATCCATTGACAAAGATTAGGATACACTCTATAATCACAATGGCAATAATTCTAAATAAATAATAAAGAAGGGAATTATCATGAATCTTGACAAGATCTTTCATCTGAAAGAGCGCAACACCAATGTAAAGACCGAGATTGTGGCCGGTATCACCATGTTTATGACCATGGCTTACATCTTGGCAGTTAACCCCAGCAT
>JAZNLC010000102.1:0-1647 GCA_045578895.1 Faecousia sp.
TAGTAAGGCAGGCCGCAGTTGGCGTAGGAAATATAGCCCGAACGCTCAAATACGACGATCTCTGCATTCTCATCCAGTCTGCGGATTCTCGCTGCTGCTGTGGCTCCACCGGCCACGCCGCCTACGATCACAACTTTCATACTACCTCTCCACCTTTCCGGAATAAGCGGTGATGCCGCCGATGTTTTGCACATTGCTATAGCCCATATACTGCAATAAACTTGCTGCCTGACGGCTCCGGGCACCGGAGTGGCAGTAGACATACAGTACCGTATCTTTATTTTCTACAATGGAATCCACTTTGTCAATGGTTTGCAGCGGAAGATTTTTGCTGCCGGGGATATGACCCTCCCGATATTCCTGGGGTGTGCGCACGTCCAGCAGGACAGCTCCGGGGATATTGTGATAATCCTTTACACCTTGATTGATGTCGTTGTGTTTAAAAAGATCAAAGAAACCCATATATTACACATCCTTCCTGTAATTTCTGTTTATAGTATAGCATCGCTTGTTTTTGCATTCTGTGATTTTATCACAGAATGCAAAATGTTGTGCGGCCAACCCGAAAGGGGTGGCCGCACGGTTATGTGTTGTGGTTATTTCTTTTCTCTGCGGAAGCACATGAACCAATCCAGGCAGTACTGATCGTCGTTCTGGTTATCCATACGCTCTTTTGCGGTACCGCAGCTTCCGGCAGTGGGGACAATCACATCGTCACCGGGCCGCCAGTCTGCGGGCGTTGCCACATTTTCAGCATCTGCCTTCTGCAGCGCCAAAAGTACCCGCTTGATCTCGTCGAAGTTTCGGCCGGTGGTCAGAGGATAATAGATAATCAAACGAATGATACCCTTGGGGTCGATAATGAACACAGCTCTGACCGCCTGCTGATTGGATTGGCCGGGCTGGATCATGCCGTACTTGTTAGCCACTTCCATGCGGATATCTTCGATCAAGGGGAATTTGACCTCTACATTCTTCATTCCCTTCCACTCCAGTTCTTGGATCTTGCGCAGCCATGCGATATGGGCATAGAGGGAGTCAACGGACAGACCGATCAGTTCCGTGTTCATGGATTTGAACTCATCTGCCATGGAGGCGAAAGTCATAAACTCAGTGGTGCAAACTGGGGTGAAATCCGCAGGATGGGAGAACAGGATCACCCATTTTCCTTTGTAATCTTCGGGGAAGTTGATCTCACCCTGAGTGGTGGTGGCCTTAAAAGCGGGGGCGGGTTCGCCGATCATAGGCATATAATTTCTAGTTTCGTTCATAACGGATGCTCCTTTCATTTTTTGAAATATGAATATGTGTGTTATTATGATAAAAGGAATGAATTTCTGCGTGTTTCAATTCTCTTTTGTATTTATAGGATAGCAGAAATTTCCAACGGTTTCTGTGATATGATCACCGAATATCATAATCCGGTGCCGGATACGGTTTTTCCCGGCCAATCATTGATGCCGCCGAACTCTACAATATTGGTGTAACCCAGCGCCACCAGCTTTTCAGATGCCTGCTTGCTGCGGTTACCGCTGCGGCAGTACACCATAATCAGCCGATCCTTGTCCGGCAGTTCCGGAATCTCCTCCGTACCGATGGTTTCGTTGGGAATGTTGATTGCTCCGGGTATATGCTTCTCCTCAAATT
>JAZNLC010000103.1:0-6947 GCA_045578895.1 Faecousia sp.
CATATTCGATCTCTTCGGGCAGGTTTTCGCCGGTGAGGCGCACATGGAAAGTGAACTCCTGCTGCGGATCGGCGGTGCCGGTCACCTGCTTGGTCACGCTCAGGGAACCGGGTTCCGCGCCGTTGGTGAATACGGGCAGCACAACATTGTCCTTGTCCTGCGCATCCACCACTTCCTGCGCAAAGGAAAGCACACCATTGCCGACATCACTGGGGGTGATGCGGACGATGTATTCGGTTTTGTCGTAAACAATACCTTCCTTGCCGTCGTCCTTTTCCACCAACAGGTAGGAATAGACGTTGGGGTTCTCCGGGTCGCCGCTCAGGTCATCCTGATCGAAGGTGAGACCGGTAAAGGAGATAACGCCGTCGGCATCGTTCTTGGCGGTCTGTACCCGTTCACCCTTGGTTTTGGTCGCCTCGTCATAGGCATAAAGCTCAAAGGTGAAGTCTTCTCCTTCAAGCTCGCCGCCCTGCATCACCTTCCACGCCTTGAACTCGGTAGAGCCGCTGGCGCTGTATTCATTGGTGAAGGAGGGTTGGCCGCCGGGATACTTAATATCAGCAACCAGATTGCCGTTTCCGTCGTCGGTCACGGTCACGGTTACCGGGAATTCGGCTGTATCGAAAACAATACCGCCGGTTTCCTCGGGCACGCGCTCCACGATGGTATATTCGTAGGTCTGGCCCACATCCTCGCCAGTCAGGTTCAGGGTAAAGGTGGCCTGTGCCACGCTGGCGCCGTCCTGATCTGTGGGCTGACCGTTGGAGGCGCTCATGACCACATTGCCATCGGCATCCTTCAGGTCAAAGATGAACTGGCCACGATTCATGGCACCGCCCTGGAAGGTCTTGCTGACGGGAATGGTGGTGCTGCCGCTGGCAGAATATTGGTTGACAAAGGAGACCTCTGCCGTGCTGCCGGCCAGAATCATGCCGGAGGTATTTTCAGCCTTGGTCTGGGTATAGCCGGGCTTGGCGGTTTCCTCCACCCGGTAGGAAGCGTCGGAAGGCAGATCGTAAACCACGGCTTTCTGACCTGCGCTCAGCTGGATGATACCATTGCAGGAAACCGTGCCGCTGGACACTTCCATGCCGTTTTCATCAAAAACCTTATAGTCATAGGCGCTGGTCAGCGGCTTGTTTTCGCCGTCTTCCTCCCGGGTGAGCACCAGCTTGAATTCAAACGCCGTGCTGCCGGAGGCCCCGCCTGCCATCGCCTTGCTGATGGCCAGATCGCCATAGGGCGCATAGGTGTTGACCAGATTGCCGTCCACATAGGTGGCCATATAACCGGGCACATATTCCTCGCGGACTTCGTACCGGTATTCTTCGCCACCGGGAGCATACTTGTCCAGATCCGCAAAACGGTAGCTCCATTCACCGTTTTCCTTGGCGGACATATTGACGGAGGTTTTCAGCATTCCATTGCAGTACAGCCCGATGCTTACCTTGTCGGGACGGGTACCGTAGGCGTTGTCATTGTCCTCCCAGATTTTCTTGCCCTCGATGGTAACCTTTTCATTTTCGTGAATGTTGTACAGGGTATATTCGGTATCGCCGGTGTTCTTCACGGACAGGCGATAGCCGGGAATCTCATTTTCCTGGAAGCTGTACAGATACGGCGTGCCGTTTTCATCCACCACATCGATCTGGTAGAAGGTATGCTTCCACTGGTTGGTCTCGTTCAGCACAACCGTCAGAGGCTGACCATCCGGGCCGGGAACCGGCTGGCTGGTTCCCGCTGCGCCAATGGCTTTGCGCATCAGGGTAACCGTCACCTCGTCCGGGCGCAGGCCGTCGTGGTTGTTGTCATCCTGCCATTCCTTGACGATGCTCACCTGTCCGGGCAGGATGCCAACGCGGGTATAGTCGTTGCGGGTCATCTTGCGGGCGGAGTCGCCGGTGTTGTCGCTGTCGCTCTGGGTGGAGATGATGCGGGCATTGTTGTAGGCATACATGTTGTTTTCCGCATCACCGGCGGCTTCCCAGTCCACATTGCCGGAGGCATCGTGGGCATAGGCGCCCTTGGCGTTCCATTCGTTGGGATCGCCGTTGTCGTCGGGGGCGGTCATATGCAGATAGGCCATCATGCTTTCGCCGGGATGCAGCTCAAACACGCCACCCGCCGCAGTCTGGCTGGCATCAATGGCAATGGCGGTTACCTTCACACCGGCAGGCACCGTCCACAGGCCGTTTGCATCCACCTGCGCAGCTGTCCACAGACCGCTGGTGAGCACATATTCCGGCTTGGCGATCAGGTCGGCCATTTCCACTTCGGAGGGGTTGGGATTGGTGGTATCAGGGAAATTGATCTCCTGCGTGGCATAGTACAAAACAGGCGCAGAACCGGCCTTGATGAACTCGGATACATCCACGCTGACCAGGGTGCCCTGCCACTGGCCTTCGCCCTGCCAGTCGCCTGCCCAGTTTTTCTTGCTTTCCCGGTCGTTGTAGTCGTCTGCCTTGGTCACATCGCCGGCGGGAATATCGTAGTTTTCGATGGTATCGTAAATCACGATATCCCGGGTGATGGTATTGGCCAGAGATTCCACGCGCAAGCGGTAGGTGTAGTTCTGGCCTTCGTATACCGTTACCTGTTCCTGCCCGGCCAGGCCCTGTGTCCACACGCCCACCAAATCGTTGGAAACGCTCTTGTTCAGGCTGGAAACAGCGTACATTTCCACGTTGATGGTGTTCTCGGCGCTGCTGTAGACGAACACCGGGTTATCATGATTGGGATTCAGATCCGTCATGGCATTTGCCACATCGGAGGGCATAGAGGGGGTGGTCACATTGTTACCGGCAAGGGGATTGTCCGGCTCGCCGCTCTCGTTGTCCACGGAGCCAAGGGCGTCATTGTTTTCCCCGCAGGATTCAAAGGCGATATAGTTCACCAGATCCATGCCCAGATCCTTGGCGCTTTCCCAGGAATACACCGCATCAAAGGAGATGGTGATCACATCGCGCCAGCCATCATCCGTTTCTTCGGGCACAGGGGTCAGATCAGCCTCCACTACCAACAGGGTGCGGCCACTGCCTTTGTAGTTGGGAATGGCGTACTGGGTGGTAACGCTGTCGCTGCCGCGCAGCTGTACAGAATCCATCACGGGGGTCACGCCGGGGGGCAGCAGATCATACCAGATGCCTGCCGTTTCCTTGGCGATCACGCCGGCTTCCACCGCCTCATCGTACTCGGCGCGATCTTTCAGATTGCTCTGCTCGTATACATTGGCGGTATAGTGCAGATCGGCACACTTATTCTGGGTGTCGTTCTCATAGGTCATGGACTTATCCATGGTAACGCCGTAGCTGGCGCCGTTCAGCGTGGCACGGGAGGAATCGTAGAAATCCTCCTCAGGCGGGAGCATGTCGCCGCCTTCTGCCGCCTGTTCATAGCCCACCCAGCCATAAACATCCATTTTCACGTCGTTCTTGAACTTGGTGGTGGGGTTGTCATCAGCGGCAAAGAGCTGCTCCACAAGGCCGGACACCTTTTCACTGTCCGCCTTGAGCAGGATGGTATTGTCCAGCGTCCAGGTGATGGCGGCCACATCGCAGGGAGTAACCGTCTTCCCGCCAAAAACGTTGCTCTGGAAGCTGTGGCGGGTCTGGATAACATTTTCAGGGAAAGTGATGGTCTTGCCATCGGCAGTAACGCCATTGGCTGGGGTGATCTGCATTTCGCCCTTGCCATCGCTGCCCCACATCACGGTGGCGGCTGTCTGCCAGGTGGCGCCATCGGTGGTGTATTCGATAGTCAGGTCCGGGATGGGCAGCGAGCTGTCCGGCACATAGCCGTAGGTGGCATCGGCGCGCTTGCCCCAGATCTGCAAGGTGGGCACCTTGATGGTCATGGTGCGGATTTCGTAGTCCTCCGCAGTCAGGGGGTTGCCATCAAAACCCACGAAAGTCTGGTAGTCTTCAATCACCTGCCGCCAGCCATAGAGACCGTAATCCTCGGGGCTGTGCTGCTCGGGGCCCACCACTCCCGGATAAGTAAGATGGCTGGTCCACTTGTAGCCATAGCCGGCAGACTCCAGCTGGAATTTCATTTCCACGTCTTCGCCCTTTTGCAGCTGGTTGAGGGCATAGCCGTAGTTCCAGTCCTTGTTGATTTTGGACTCAGTATACTTGAACACCTCAAAATGGCCGGTGGGCTTGGACCATTCCATGGGCGCAAAGGAATGTTCGCCCAGAGCCTCTGCGGTGGTTTCCACCCGTTGGTCATCGTCGGTTGCGGCATCTACTTCCGTAACCGTCCACGTTGCTTCGTTTTCAAACAGATAGTTGATGCGGGGATCGTCTTCCTTGGCATAGGTGAAATCGGCACGGGGATAAGCCGTCCACACATACACGGTGTGCTCGTAGGCTTCCTTGGTGTCGGGGCAGTAATCGTTTTCAAAAAGGACAGCATTGAGGGTATCGCCGTTGATGGTCGGGGTTTGGCCGTCATACTCCGTCACGCCCAGCAGAATGCCTTCGGATACCTTTTGGGTTTTGTTCCGGTCTGCATCCAGAAGATAGGCGCCCAGCTGCTGATCCTCCACGCTGAGGGTGAAGGGCTGGTTGCCCTCATGATACACATAGGTATACCACGGGATATAAAGGTAATCTTCCGGATTGGCGCCGGGAACACGCTCCGCAAGAGCATCGTACATTGCCTGCGGGATTTCCTTGTTGGTGCCGTCGAAGAAGTTTTCGTTGTTTTTATAGGCAGCGGTCACCTTGGCGTAGGTATCGATCTGGGCAGTCAGTGCCTTGCTGTAGGCGCTGATCACATTGCCCTGATTGGTTTTCACTTCCACAGTCGCCTGAATGGGGTCGCTGACAGCCATATCCACCACATCCAGCGGATTCACATCCTTGATGGTGAACTGGAAGGTGGCAGTGCTGGTAGCGCCGATGGTACAGGTGTTGGTGATGATGTATTCCCCATCAACCAATTCCCAGTTGAAATCAGCCTTGGTGGAGGGAGCCTGCGGCACAGGCAGGGCCAGCGTATCCAGATAGCTGTCCGGATCTACTGTTCCTTCCCCATTAGCGATGGTTCGGCCATGGATTACCTGCGCAGGAATGCGCAGGGTAATATCTCCAGGCTGGTAATCATACTGGCCAGAGAAGGCTACTTCCACCTGATATTTCATTTCCACTGGATCGGCAGTATCGGGAGCAAGGTACAGATGCTCCAGCGAAGTAACAGGGGCATCGCCCACCGCCTCCGTTTCGGGCTTATCTGTACTGTCTTCGGTAATCCACTGGATGGAGAGGGTCTCGATTCTGGTACCATCCGAATCGTTGCCTGCTTCCGCCACTGCAGAAGGCAACACAAACCGGAGAGAATTCGTGTCCTCCACACCAGTCTGGCCCATCGCCGAAAACAGCATCAGAGCCACCATAAGCCATGTTGCGATTCTCATCCAGATGTGATTTGTTACTTTCTTCATTTGCGCCACTCCTGTCTTATACCTGTGCCGGAAAACGATCATCGGAAGAATGAATATCGAAAGGAAATTGATAGATCAACGGGAAAGCATTTCAACGAACAGCAGAATTTAACAAATTATATTATACACTATATTTTTTGCATGATATGTTACAAAAGATGTGCGGTTTCGTTACGTATTAACAAAACTTTTGAATTTTCCGTTACCACGAATATGCCTTTTTACCTATTAGGTAATGGGGAGTTCTTTCGTTCCGAATGCTTCGAGACATTTTCCGCTGTAATCTCAGAAGTTCTCAATACATTCAAAACGGATGCGACAGAGACTGTGGATTCTTCCTCTTTCAACTCTTTACAAACCGTTTTTTCCGCATCACATACCAGCGCATACCGATATTCCTTCCCGTAAGTCTCCTGCAAACGCCGCAGGAGACTTTTCCTGTGTTCAGGGCGCAACAGTTTACGTTTGGTTTCAATGACTGACGATTCTTCTGCGAGAATACTGTCATTGATCTCCCAATACTCATCTACAGTCTGGATCTTCTTTGCAGATAGTTCGCTCTGCTGTTTCTCCAACCGATCTTTGCTGCTGGATAAAGTCTTCAGATGCTGATCCAACTGTGCCACCTCTTGCTCATCACAGCCTGTTCGCAAGAGAAACTGATTCTTCTGACTTTTCAGTTCTAAAGTTTGCTGTAGAAAACTCCACTTGTATTGATAAAGATCCGTTCAAAAAGACATGGAACGATTTGTTTCGGGTTGCAATATATCATCACAAAACATATGGCAGTGCCATAACACCTATTATGCTTGAGTTGTTTTGTGAGGCCGAACATAGATTCTGTACGGAGCTGATCAATGCAATTAAGCAATATATGATTGCAACAAACACAGAAGAAGAATTTCTTACATTCATTATTGGAAATGACAAGCTCATGGACATATATGCTGTCGAATCATTACTGTGCCCATCGTTCACAGCTGTTCTGATTGCTTATTATAACACAGACAAATTACCCGAATGTGAATTGCTCGAAAACGTACTAAAAAGATTGTCTCCTGATGATGAGGCTTGTTCTACCCTTACACGAGCAATATTTGCAAAAACACATATAATGCCTGCCCTTCCTTCAAAGTCAGACTATGCTACTTTGACTCGCATCGGGTATCAGAGACTATTCGATTCGTTATCTTCTCGTGAGCAGTTTTCATTACTGGTTGACGAACTATGTGAGATATTTGGAGAAGATACTCCTGTTGGCGATGTCTATTATTCAAAATGTGATGCTGTAGACCAGGCTACCACACTACGGGAATGCCTGGCAATACTTCATAACGTTGTCGGAGATGACGAAAGTATCACCTTGAATCAGGTCATGGATTCCATAAAGGATTGGGACTCACTCCGATATCGCAAAACAAGTAACATGCTTGGCTCACACAAGGATATCGTTATCAGTGCTCATCAGAAATCGTGAATGGAGCAGTATACAGCAAAGAAA
>JAZNLC010000104.1:0-8159 GCA_045578895.1 Faecousia sp.
CGCTTCAGCGTCAGAGAAGCGGTATCCTTTGCCCGACCCAGGGGAGAAACATAAAAGGCCTTTACATCCAGCTTGCTGATGCGATCCGCCAAAAGCTCTGCTTCTTTCCAACCGGTGGGAGTCAGAGAGTCAATGGAATAATCGGGATCGCCGTGGCGAATGATCAAAAGTTTCATAATCGTATTTCCTTATTGTGATATATGTTTTTGCTGCTTAAAAACCTAAATCATTTCTAAGCTTGGCAGCATCGCCGTCAAACAGGTAGCCCTGAATGCCCACTGCTTCCGCGCCGGCAATATTCTTTGCGCTGTCATCAATGAAGATGCATTCTTCCGCCAGCAGACCGTGCTGATCCATCAGATGATGAAAGATCTCCGGGCTTGGCTTGACGATCCCCAAAGGACCGGAAAAAACCAGACCGTCAAATTTGGAGAATAATTCCTTGAATGCAGGCACCTTATGATACTGCTCGGCAAAGCCGATGCTGATGTTGGACAGCAGAAAAAGCTTCGCGCCGCTCTTTTTGATGTCCTCTATCAACTCCGGCATACCCTCGATCAAGGGCAGATGGAAAAACCAATTGTCATAAGCGGCATCAGCCAGGGTATGCAAATGCTCCGGCAGCCGGGCATGGCTGGCTTCTTTCAATGCTTCGTCGGTAATGGTGCCGTCATCCAGCGGATCCCAGTAGAGCCGGTCAAAGATCACGTCACAGACTTGCTTTGCTTCTTCGGGATTGGATATGTAGGCTGTTGTCATGTACATAGGATCGTAATGTACGATCACCTTACCAAAGTCAAATATGTAGTTTTTGATCATAAGAATCACATCCGCTTTATGAGATGTTCCGATTGTAGCACAGTGACACAAGGAATGCAAGAAGAGCGGTTGCGAAAACCGGGCAGTGCTGATATAATCAGAAAAAACGCAGGGGGGCGAGGGGTATGCAGATCAGAAAAGCTGCAACAGAAGATTTGGATGAGATTATGGAAATCTACGCGGAGGCGAGAGCGTTCATGGTGCAAACCGGCAACCCCCGCCAGTGGGCAGCTAAGAACTGGCCGCCCAAATGGCTGGTGGAGCGGGATATTGCTCAGGGAAAGTGCTTTGTCTGCCGGGACGCGGAGGAAATCGCGGCAGTGTTCTATTATGATTACGGCGCGGATATTGATCCTACCTACCGGGTCATTGAGGGCGGAAAGTGGCTGGATGACAGCCCCTACGGTGTTGTCCACCGGATCGCTGCCCGAAAGGGAAGCGGTGCGGGGAAATTCTGCATTCGGTGGGCTTACGAACAATGCGGTCATCTGCGCATCGATACCCATGGAGATAACGCAGTGATG
The DNA here is from genome assembly GCA_045578895.1 of Faecousia sp. Lineage (GTDB taxonomy): Bacteria > Bacillota > Clostridia > Oscillospirales > Oscillospiraceae > Faecousia. The sequence goes on from JAZNLC010000104.1 coordinate 1,344, forward strand.
CAGAATGTGCTGAAAAAGCTGGGATTTACCTATTGTGGTGTGATCCACATTTCGGAGGATAACGATCCCCGCCTGGCTTATGAAAAAATATGAAATTGCAGTTGCATTTTCCGGCAGGCTATGGTATAGTGTCTCTATACAATTAAACGATTATTTAATTGTGGAATTGAAAGGGGTTTATGACTATGAAAAAGACCTACAAGATCGAAGTGGATTGCGCCCACTGTGCTGCCAAAATGGAAGAAGCGGCCAAAAAGACCCAGGGCGTTGCGGACGCTGTGGTCAATTTTATGACCCAAAAGCTGATCGTTACTTTCGCTGATGGTGCGGATGTGAAATCCATCATGGAAGCGGTCTATAAAAATTGCAAGGTGATCGAGGACGATTGTGTTATTTATCTGTAAAGGGCAAAAGCAGGGCAAAGGCCCTGCTTTTTTAGGAGGTTTTGGCATGACGAAGAAACAAAAAAAGATGCTGATCCGGATCCTAGCATCTGCGGGAATGATGATCGCACTGCATTTTATTCCGGTGCAGGGATTTTTACGGTTTGGACTGTATCTGATTCCGTATTTGGTGGTGGGTCACGATATCCTCCGAAAGGCCTGGAAGGGAATCTGCAATAAACAAGTATTTGACGAAAACTTCCTGATGGCCATAGCAACCGTTGGTGCCATGGCAATCGGCCTGATCCAAAGCGGCGATTATGTGGAAGCCGTTGCGGTGATGCTGTTTTACCAAACGGGAGAACTGTTCCAAAGCTACGCTGTGGGCAGGAGCCGGAAGAATATCAGCCAGCTGATGGATATCCGTCCGGACTATGCCAACATAGAGCGCGACGGCGCATTGGAGCAGGTGGATCCCGAGGAAGTGGAAGTAGGCAGTATCATTGTGGTGCAGCCCGGCGAGAAGATCCCCATTGACGGTATTGTGGCAGAGGGAAGCGCCAGCCTGAATACCAGCGCCCTGACCGGTGAAAGTATCCCCCGGGATGTATCGGTTGGCGATGAAGTAATCAGCGGCTGTGTCAACATGACCGGCCTTTTGAAGATCCGCACCACCAAGGAATTCGGGGAATCCACCGTGTCCAAGGTTTTGGACCTGGTGGAAAACGCCAGCTCCCGGAAATCCCGGTCGGAAGCCTTTATCTCCCGGTTTGCCAAGGTATATACCCCTGCGGTCTGTTACAGCGCTTTGGCTTTGGCAGTGCTGCCGCCCGTGATCAGCATGATCCTGGGCAATCCCGGAAATTGGAGTCAATGGCTGTACCGGGCCCTGAGCTTCCTGGTAGCCAGCTGTCCCTGCGCCCTGGTGATCAGTATTCCTTTGACTTTCTTTGCGGGCATTGGCGGCGCCAGCCGGGAGGGCATTTTGGTGAAAGGCTCCAACTATCTGGAGGCCCTTTCCCAAACCGGCTGTGTGGTCATGGATAAAACCGGTACTTTGACGCGGGGCGTCTTTCAGGTTACCCGGATCCATCCGAGGAAAATGACGGAGCAGCAGCTTTTGGAATACGCGGTTTTGGCAGAGAGTGCCTCTTCTCACCCCATCAGCAAGAGCCTGCGTGCCGCATACGGCGCAGAGCCGGACCGCAGCCGGGTCACCGCGGTCCGGGAACTGGGCGGCATGGGCGTTACTGCCTGTGTCGACGGTGCCCAAGTGGCTGCCGGTAATGGGAAACTGATGACGGAATTGGGCATTTCCTATGAGGAGGAAATTGCGGCAGGTACTGCCGTTCATATCGCGGTAGACGGAAACTACGCAGGCTATATCGTGATCGCAGACCGGCTGAAGGAAAATGCGGCACAGGCCGTAGCGGCTCTGCGCGATGCCGGTATCCGAAAGACCGTCATGCTTACCGGCGATACGCAAGCGGTAGCGCAGGAAGTGGCAACTGCATTGGGCATTGATACAGTGCGCAGTGAACGACTGCCTGCCGATAAGGTCGCCGAGGTGGAAGCACTGCTGGCGGAAAAACCGAAACACCAAAAGCTGGCCTTTGTTGGCGACGGTATCAATGACGCGCCGGTTTTGTCTCGGGCGGATATCGGCATCGCTATGGGCGCCATGGGCTCCGATGCAGCTATCGAAGCTGCGGATATTGTGCTGATGGATGATGACCCCATGAAAATCTCAAAGGCCATCCGGATTTCCCGCAAGTGTATGGCCATCGTGTACCAAAACATCGTGTTTGCCATCGGCATCAAGCTATTGGCACTTGCCCTTGTGGCGGTAGGCAGCGCCAATATGTGGCTGGCGATCTTTGCGGACGTGGGAGTGATGGTGCTGGCGGTACTCAATGCGATTCGCGCGCTGTTTGTCAAAAAAGTATAAATTCTTTTGGACATTACCGTCTGTGTGTTGTATAATCAAAAGAGGGGGAATACTATGGAATTTCGTAAACTGCCCCATGATCACGGACAGCATATGGAGAAGTATCTTGCCCATATGCCCGGTGTGGAGGATTTTCTGCTGGTTTCGGATATGTTCAAGCTTTTGGGCGACAGCAGCAGAGTGCGCATTTTTTGGCTGCTGTGCCACTGTGAGGAATGTGTGATCAACCTCTCAGCTATGGTGCAGATGAGCAGCCCCGCGGTTTCCCACCACCTGAAGCTTCTGCGCGCTACCGGTTTGGTGGTCAGCCGCAGAGAAGGCAAGGAAGTCTATTATCGGGCTGCGGATACGGAGCTGGCCCAACAGCTGCACCGGATGATCGAGCAGATGGTGGCGGTTACATGTCCCGGTGTCGGGATTCAAAAGGAGTGAACATTGGTGACAGAACAAAAAAAGGCGGATATGGGTTCCGGAAGTGTCAAAAAACTGATGATCAAAATGGCGGTTCCGGCTTTGGTCGGTCAGCTTGTCAATCTGCTGTACAATATCGTGGATCGGATCTATATCGGCCATATTCCTGAGATTGGCGGTGCTGCCCTGACGGGCGTGGGCTTGTTTACACCGATTCTGATGCTGATCACGGCCTTTGCCATGCTGGCAGGTGCCGGCGGCGCACCCCGGGCGGCCATTGCTATGGGCCGGGGGGAAAAGAATCAGGCGGAAAAGATCATGGCAAACTGTTTCACTGTGCTGATGATTCTTGCTGTGGTGCTTACGGCTGCTCTATACTTTGCGGCACCCGCGCTTCTGCGGCTCTTTGGTGCCAGTGACGCGACACTGCCCTACGCGCTGACCTACGGACGCATCTATATCCTCGGCAGCGTATTTGTGCTGATCGTAATGGGTATGAACACCTTTATTACCACCCAGGGCTTTGCCCAGTTCAGCATGCTTACTACGGTCATTGGCGCTGTGACGAATATTGTACTGGATCCTATTTTGATCTTTGGGTTTGACATGGGTGTGGCCGGCGCGGCCACTGCTACGGTCATAAGCCAGGCGGTCAGCGCAATTTGGATTCTGCGGTTTTTAACCGGGAAGAAAAGCATCCTTAAGCTGCGTATGCCCAATATGAAGCTGGAATCCGCTGTGATCCTGCCTTGCCTGGGATTGGGAATTTCCAGCTTTGTAATGATTTCTACAGAGAGTGTCCTTTCCGTCAGCTTCACTGCCAGCCTCGCTGAATATGGCGGCGATGTGGCGGTAGGTGCTATGACGGTGCTGACATCCATCAACCAGCTCATTACGATGCCCTTGTCCGGTATCTGCCAGGGTGGCCAGCCGCTGATCAGCTACAATTATGGCGCCAAAAAACTGGACCGGGTAAAGGAAGCCTTCTTCTGCCAGTTTGGTGTCTGTGTCGCCTATACCACCTGTTTTTGGCTTGCGTTGATGCTGTTTCCCAATGTGTTTGCCGGGATCTTTACCAGTGATACAGCGCTGGTGGATTATACAGCCTGGGCACTGCGGATATTCTTGTGCTGCGGCTTCTCCGTAGGCTTCCAGATCTCCTGCCAGCAGGCCTTTATGGCCCTGGGCCAGGCGAAGATCAGCCTGTTTATGGCCTGCCTGCGAAAGCTGATCCTGCTGATCCCGCTGATTTTTATTCTGCCGAACTTTTTCCAAAATCAAGCCTTTGCGGTATTTCTGGCAGAGCCGGTCAGCGATTTTATCGCAGCCGCCGCTACCACCACAGCGTTCTTTATCTTCTTCAGAAAGCTGATGAAAGACGGGAAAGAACAATAAATACGAATGCCCTCCGCCGTTTGGCGGAGGGCATCTTGCTGCCAGGCGATAGCAAAGCGGAAAACTTCTCCGCCAATCATGAAAGGCATCTGCTCCATGGAAATGCTTTCGTTCCTACATTGTTTTCAAATATTGTGTCAGCTTATCCGGGAAATTGACGGTCATGCCGTCGGCACCGCAGGCGCAGGCATGACGCATCAGCTCTTCGTTATAGACACCCCAGGCCCGAACCCGGAAGCCCATCTTATGCCATTTTTCTACCAATTCCGGAGTCATCAAATGGGCCTCGGGGCAATACTCCTGCGCACCGATCTGCCTGAGCTGCTGAAACATGCTGTCTTCCATAGACTGCGTCAGATAACCGATTTGAAATTCCGGCGCATAGGCCCGGAAGTTACGAAGGTACTCCGAATGGAAGGAGGTTACAACAGCCTTCTTTTCCAAATGGTATTTCCGCAGCAAATCGGCGGTATCGTTCTCCACACCGGCACCCTTCAGTTCTATGGCAAAGGTGATATCTCTGTGAGAAAAATGCTGCAGGAAATCCTCAAAAGCCACGATCTTGTCGGTAAATCCGTTCTTTTGCACATCAAATTCCTGCAGCTGCGCAAAGGTGTAATCGCCGATGCTGCCGGCCTGACCGGTGACCCGCTTCAGGGTGTCATCGTGAAACAGCACCAAAATACCGTCTTTGGTGCGCTGAATATCGGTTTCAATACCGTTTGCGCCCATGTAGATGCCGGTGTAGAAAGCCAGCAAGGTGTTTTCCGGCAAATATTCACTGGCACCCCGGTGGGCATAATTTACAAAACTTTTCATGACGATGGCCTTTCACGCTTGTATTCTGCCGGAGTCGATCAGTTCCTGTCGGAATTCAGCAGGATGCTTCAAATAATAATCCTGGTGTTCTTCTTCGGCACAGTAGAAGTTCTTGTATGGCTCTACGCTGATATACACCGGTTGCCCGGATGTCTTTTCAAGCTGTGCGACGGCTGTTTGCGCGGCTTCTTTCTGTGCATCCGTCAAATAATAGACAGCCAGGGTATAGGAGTGTCCCCGGTCGATGAACTGTCCGCCGGGATCGTGGGGATCCACGCTGGAAAGAAAAACATCCAGCAATGCTTCAAAGCTTACGATAGCGGGGTCGAAATCAATGCGGATGGTCTCCCGGTGACCGGTTCGCTGATATTTGACATCCGCGTAGACAGGATTTTCCTCGTCGCCGCCGGCATAGCCGCTGGTGACTTTGGCTACGCCTGCCATTTCCTGAAATGTAGGGGTGATGCACCAAAAGCAGCCACCGGCAAAATATGCAGTTTCCAAGCTAACACCGCCTTTACAGATGGATCCACTGACCGTGTTCAGGGCGGATAAATCTGCCATCCGGTACACGGGAGAGGAATTCTTTTTCCATGGGATCAAAAATTGCGGGATCGTCTATCGCCTTGAAATCATGGTGGTGCGGGATCAGAACTTTGCAGCCGATCTCGGCGGCGAAGATGCCCTTCTTGGCGGAGGCTTCCGGATCTACGGAGCGCTGGATAATGCCGATATCCGGCTGCAGCGCCTTACAAAGATTCAACTGCTCCACTGTGGGATCGTTACCCCAAAGCAGTACCTTGGTGCCGTTGGGCAAGGTGAAAAGGAAATTGCGGTATTCCATGGTTCCAATAGGCTGCAGAGCATGGATGCCGGGGTCTGCAATGCAGAGATCCCGGGTGGCAAGCTCTGCGCAAATATCGTTAAAGCCCTTGTTGTTAAGATTGGTATGGCGGCCGTAAAGGGCCTTGATCTTTACATCTCCAAAATCCAGCTCCGTATTGGGATACATGGGATAGGTGGTAGACGCAGGCGCGTTGAGCCACTGTGCCAAAGGCATGGCCGTCTGGTCGCCGCAGAGGATAATGGGATGGAACTTGGGGATCAGCCGGGGAATGTCTGTAATATGATCCCAGTGGGCATGGCTCAGGCAGATGATGTCGCAGTTTTCCACATCTTCCCAGGTCAGGTCTGTGCAAACACATTCCGTAATATAGGGGTCAGATACCACCGTAGTGCTGCCGCAGCGAATCTCAAATGAGGTGACAGCCAGCCATTTCAAGTCGATACCGTATTTGTTACTCATACTGATTCCTCCAATTCCAGTGTAGCCACCATGGGCATGTGATCCGAGGCGCGCTCTGTTAAAACTTCACAGCTTAGCGGTTTAAAATGTTTGGATACGAAAATATAGTCCAGTTTGCAGTAAGGGCAGTTTTTCAGTTCCTCAGGTACATCGGATTCATGGGTCCAGGAGGGGTAACTGTGGACATAGCCCTCGCCTTTGGGCTTAACTTCGGTGAGCCGCTGGCGGATACGGTCTAAAAGGAAATTATTGGGGCACATGTTGAAGTCACCCATAACGATGACCGGACCGTCTGTTTCATCGATCAGCCGGCACAGGGTAATAACGGCATTCTGACTTTCGGATACTGCCAGACCCACATGGATCTGCATGACGGTAATACCCCCGGCGATATCCAGCTTTACCTTTGCAATCGCTCTGGTTTCATAGTATTTATCGGGCTCGTCGTAAAATTCCGGATCGGGAATAGAAACCGATTCCGCTTCCAACATCGGATATTTGGAAATCACTGCGTTACCGTAGTTGCCCCGGGGCTCCCAGCAAATGGCTTTTCC
>JAZNLC010000105.1:0-6964 GCA_045578895.1 Faecousia sp.
GGGAGCATGGATCATCAGATCGTTTTCCATGCTCTCCTGGTCAGTGGAGGTCAGCTGAGTCACAGCGATCAGCAGAGGACGGCTTCCGTCGGGGCGGGTCAGGCCCTCCAAAGCGGCCTTCATCATGTTCTTGGTGCCGGCTGCGTGCAGATTGGTGATATCCACATCCAAATTGCTCAAAACGGACATAGCCTTCTTAACGGTATTGGGAATATCGTGCAATTTCAGATCCAGGAAGATCTTGTGGCCACGGGCCTTGATCTCTTTAACGATTGCAGGGCCTTCCGCGTAGTACAGCTCCATGCCGATCTTTACAAAAGGCTTCTTACCGGTGAACTTGTCCAAAAACGCGAAGGTTGCCTCAGCGGAAGAAAAATCACATGCGATAATAACATCCTTGCCCATTACTTTGCGCCTCCTATAATTTCACTTAATGTGTTGATTCTGTATTTATCCATCACTTCCGGGAGTTTTTCAACGATATCCCGGCAGGCATAGGGATTGACCAGGTTGGCAGCGCCCACTTCCACAGCGGTAGCGCCTGCCAGCATCATTTCGATCACATCTTCCGCGCAGGAAACACCGCCCATACCCACAACGGGGATCTTGACAGCGTTTGCCACTTGATAGACCATCCGCACCGCCACCGGGAAGATGGCGCTGCCGGAGAAGCCGCCCATCTTGTTGGCAATGATTGGCTTTCTGCGATTCAGGTCGATACGCATACCCAGCAGGGTGTTGATCAGGCTGATACCGTCTGCACCTGCATCTTCGCAGGCCTTGGCGATGGAAACGATGTCGGTCACATTGGGAGAAAGCTTGATGATCACAGGCTTGGTAGTCACGGCCTTGACCGCTCTTGTCACTTCCGCGGCAGCTTCCGGCTGCGTGCCGAAGCTCATACCGCCGCCATGGACATTGGGGCAGCTGACATTCACTTCCAGCCAGCCTACCTGCTCCTGCTTGTCCAGCTTTTCGCAGGTGTAGGCATAATCCTCCACGGAGAAACCGGAAACATTAGCCATCACCGGCTTGTGGAAAACCTTTTTCAGCTCCGGCAATTCATGGCTGATGACCTTCTCCACACCGGGATTCTGCAGACCAACGGCATTGATCATACCGGCGGTGCATTCGGCGATTCTGGGCGTGGGGTTACCGAACCGGGCATCCTTGGTAGTACCCTTGAAAGAGAAGGTACCCAGGCAGTTGATATCGTATAGCTCCGCAAACTCGTAACCGTAACCAAATGTACCGGAAGCGGGGATCACGGGGTTCTCCAGTTCAATGCCGCAAAGGTTTACGCTCAAACGTCCCATTTGATCTCCTCCTTCCACATAACAGGGCCATCCTTACAGATGCGCTTGTAGCCTGTGAGTGTCTCACAGCTGCAGCCCATGCAGGCACCGAAGCCGCAGCCCATCCGCTCTTCAAAGCTCATCTGACCGGAGGTGTTGGTTGCCCGGTAAACAGCCTTCAGCATCGGTTCCGGACCGCAGGTGCAGAAATGGGTGTATTCCACTTCTTTCAATGCATCGGTGACAAAACCCTTGATGCCGTAGCTGCCGTCCACGGTAGTAACCAGCACCTTGCAGCCCAATGCCTTAAATTCTTCTTCGTAGAAGACTTCTTCCTTCTTATTGAAACCCAAAATCACAGTAGGGGTCTTCCCTGCCGCCACCAGTTTCTTAGCCAGCAGGTACATGGGTGGCACACCAACACCGCCGCCCAGCAGCACAGGCTGATCGCCGGTTGCGGACAGATCGTAGCCGTTGCCCAGGCCGGTGAGAATATCCAGCTTACCGCTATCCATCCTGCTCATAGCCTCTGTTCCCTTACCGACTACCTTGTAGATAATAGTCAGCACATCCTCCTCCACATCGCACACGGAGATGGGACGGCGCAGGAACATACCGTCCAGCTGAATATTCACAAACTGCCCCGGTGCTGTAATGGCGGAGGTGTCGCCCCGGAGCTTCATCCGGTACACCTGGGGTACCAGCCGGGTATTTTCCACGATCTCAAAAACACTCTGCTTCATCGGTTCTCCTTTCCGTCAAGAGAGGGCGGATGTGGGCATCCGCCCCTACAGTACACTTATGTAGGGGCCGATGACCACATCGGCCCGCTAAGCATTCGATCAAGCGTCGATAGTAGATACGGTCAAGGTCGTTTCTTCCAGAACATCCAGCAGAACGCTGACGGTGTCCAAAGAGGTAAACAGCGTCACATTGTTCTCGGAAGAGATCTGGCGGATCTGATGGCCGTCTGCCTCGCTGGCACTGGGATCCTTAGTGTTGATGACATAAGCGATATGGCCCTGGCGCAGTGCGTTGGGGATCTCCTCGCTGCCGTCGCTGATCTTGGTCAGCGCATGGGTACGGATGCCGTTGCGCTTCAGGAACATAGCGGTGCCAATGGTAGCTTCGATATTGAAGCCCAGGTTGTAGAAACGGCGGATCAGAGGCAGCGCTTCTTCCTTGTCTTTGTCAGCAATGGTAGCCAGCACAGTACCGTAGTTCTGCAGATGCATACCTGCAGCCTGCAGAGATTTATAGAGGGCACGGTTCAGCTTGTCGTCATAACCGATGGCCTCACCGGTGGATTTCATTTCGGGAGACAGGTAAGCATCCAGGCCGCGCAGCTTATTGAAGGAGAATACGGGAGCCTTGACATACCAGCGCTTCTTCTCCTCGGGATAGATATCGAAGATCCCCTGCTCCTTCAGGCTCTTGCCCAGGATAACCTCGGTAGCGATGTCAGCCAGGGAATAGCCGGTGGCCTTACTCAGGAAGGGAACGGTACGGGAGGAACGGGGATTGACTTCGATGATGAACACATTGTCATCCTTGTCAACGATGAACTGGATATTAAACAAACCGATGATGCCGATACCCAGGCCCAGCTTCTTGGCATACTGCAGAATAATGCCCTTGACTTTATTGCTGATGGAGAAGGTGGGATACACACTCATGGAGTCGCCGGAGTGGACACCGGTGCGTTCCACCAGTTCCATAATGCCGGGAACAAAGACATCACGGCCATCGCAGATGGCATCGATCTCTACTTCCTTGCCCTGGATATACTTATCCACCAGAACCGGCTTGTCTTCATCGATCTCAACGGCGGTACGCAGGTAGTTGCGCAGCTGTTTTTCGTTGGCGACAATCTGCATGGCACGGCCACCCAAAACGAAGCTGGGGCGAACCAGCACGGGATAGCCGATCTCCTTGGCAGCGGCAATACCGTCTTCAATCTTGGTCACAGCCTTGCCCTTGGGCTGGGGAATGTTCAGCTGACGCAGCAGTGCTTCAAAAGCATGGCGGTCTTCCGCACGGTCGATGGCTTCGCAATCGGTGCCGATGATCTTAACACCCCGGTCGGTCAGGGGCTGTGCCAGGTTGATGGCGGTCTGACCGCCCAGGGAAGCGATGACACCCACGGGCTTTTCAAAGTCGATGATGCTCATCACATCTTCAGGAGTCAGCGGTTCAAAGTACAGCTTGTCGGCGGTGGTGTAATCGGTGGAAACGGTTTCGGGGTTATTATTAATAATGATAGCCTCGTAACCGGAATTCTTAATGGTAGTAACGGCGTGAACGGTGGAATAATCGAACTCAACGCCCTGACCGATACGGATGGGGCCAGCGCCCAGCACCACGATCTTCTTCTTATCGGTGAGCACGGAAGCGTTCTCGTCGGAGTAGGAAGAATAGAAGTAAGGAATATAAGCGCCGGTGTGGCAGGTATCAACCATCTTGAACACGGGCACGATGTTTCTTTCCTTACGGAAGTAGTAAACATCGATCTCCTTCATATTCCACAGCTTGCCGATGAACTTATCGCCGAAGCCCATCTTCTTTGCCTTGCGCAGCACATCCGCATCGCCCACATTGGCCTTCAGCTCGGACTCCATAGCTACGATCCGCTCCACAGCTTCCAGGAAGTAAGCGGTGATCTGGGTGATCTCGTGGATCTTCTGCACGCTGATACCGCGGCGCATCAGTTCCGCAATGGCGAACATGTTATCATCCCGGAACTCCTTGATATACTCCAGCAGTTCCTCGGTGGGAACCTGGTCAAACTTAGCCATATGGAAGTGGCAAACGCCGATTTCCAGGGAGCGAACACCCTTCAGCAGGCATTCTTCCAGGTTGGAGCCAATGCCCATAACCTCGCCGGTGGCCTTCATCTGAGTACCCAGGTGGTTGGATGCGGAAGCGAATTTATCGAAGGGGAAACGGGGCAGCTTGGCAATGACATAATCAAGCCGGGGCTCGAAAGAAGCATTGGTATTGGCAATGGCGATCTCACTCAGTTCCATACCAACGGCAATCTTGGCAGTGACCCGGGCAATGGGATAGCCGGAAGCCTTGGATGCCAGCGCGGAGGAGCGGGAAACTCTGGGGTTGACCTCAATAAGGTAGTATTCGCTGGAATTGGGATTCAGCGCGAACTGCACATTACAGCCGCCCTCGATCTTCAGCTCCCGGATGATCTTGATAGCGGAATCATTCAGCATCTTCTGATCATGCTCACTGAGGGTCATGATGGGCGCAACGACCAGGCTGTCGCCGGTATGGACACCAACAGGATCTATATTTTCCATGCCGCAGATGGTGATGGCATGGTCAGCGGAGTCACGCATGACCTCGAATTCGATCTCCTTGTAGCCCTTGACGCTCTTCTCGATCAGAACCTGGTGAACAGGAGACAGCTTAAATGCGTTCAGGCCGACTTCGACCAGCTCTTCCTCGCTGTATGCAAAGCCGCCGCCGGTACCGCCTAAGGTAAAAGCAGGACGCAGGACAACGGGGTAGCCGATGCGCTTGGCAGCTTCCTTGGCTTCCTCGATGGAGTAGGTGATCTCAGAGGGAATGGTGGGCTCGCCGATGGACTGACACAGCTCCTTAAACAGTTCACGGTCCTCTGCCCGCTCGATGGACTCACTGCTGGTACCCAGCAGCTCCACACGGCATTCCTTCAGAACGCCCTTCTTCTCCAGCTGCATAGCCAGATTCAGGCCGGTCTGGCCGCCGATACCGGGAACGATGGCATCGGGACGCTCATAGCGAATGATCTTTGCGATGTATTCCAGGGTCAAAGGTTCCATGTAAACCTTGTCCGCGATGGTAGTATCGGTCATGATGGTAGCGGGGTTAGAGTTGCACAGAACAACCTCGTAGCCCTCTTCCTTCAGCGCCAGGCAGGCCTGGGTACCTGCATAGTCAAACTCGGCAGCCTGTCCGATGACGATCGGGCCGGAACCAATGATCAAAATCTTCTTGATATCTCTTCTCTTAGCCATTTTTTATATCCTCCTGCAGCTTCTTATCTCTATAAACCACCAAACCGTCACACACGGTCATCATGCACTTACCAAAAAGTTTCCATCCCGCGAAGGGCGTTGCCCTGCCCATAGACTGAAACTCGTCAGGATCTACTTCGTATTCCGCATCCAGATCCCACAAACTCCAGCAATCATCCAGCGGGATACCAAATCTGCTTCTTGCGTTGGTCACCAGCAGCTCTTTCAGCCGCTCCATGGTAATGATCCCGGTCTTAACAAAGTGGGTGTACATCACCGGGAAGGCTGTTTCGATACCCACCACGCCGAAGGCGCTCTTTTCCAAACCCTTGGCTTTTTCCTCCGCGCTGTGGGGCGCATGGTCGGTGGCGATCATATCGATGGTGCCGTCGATAATGCCCTGCACCAGCGCTTCCTTATCTTCTTTAGAGCGGATGGGAGGATTCATCTTGAATCTTCCTTCTTCCTGCAGATCCATGTCGTCCATCACCAGGTAATGAGGGCCGGTCTCGCAGGTGACATCCACGCCTTCCGCCTTGGCTTTGCGGATCAGCTCTACACTTTCCTTCGTGGAAATGTGGCACACATGATATTTGCAGCCGGTCTCTTTCACCAGCTTCAAGTCACGCTCGATCTGCTTCCATTCACTTTCGGAGCAGATCCCCCGGTGACCGTGGGTCCTGGCATATTCGCCATCGTGGATGTAACCGCCATGGAGCAGGTCATTGACCTCACAGTGCGCCACGATCATCTTACCCAAGGCTTTCGCCCGGAGCATTGCCTCGCGCATCATGTCATCGCTCTGGACACCCTTGCCGTCATCGGAGAAACCGATAACAAACCGGGCCATATCTTCCAGGTCCGCCATCTGCTGTCCCTGTTCCCCCACCGTGATGGCACCGTAGGGATACACATGGATGCATGCATCGTTGCAGATAGCCTGCAGCTGCGGCAGCAGATGCTCCACACTGTCCGGAACGGGGTTCAGGTTGGGCATAGTGCATACATGGGTGTAGCCACCGGCCGCGGCTGCCAAAGTACCGCTGGCCATAGTCTCTTTATAAGAAAATCCCGGCTCACGAAAATGCACATGCACATCGCAAAAACCGGGAAAAAGAGAATAACGGTCTGTATCCACGCAAGACAACACATCTTGCATGCAGGAAGAAACAACGGGCCCCATAGGAGTATTGATGGACTTCGGCTTACTTGCGCAACTCATAAGTGGATCCCCTTTCTGAAAACCATATTTTTGCTATTATATGATATTTTCCATGGTTTGTCAAATGGTATCGAGAGACAGGATTGCCAAATTTTGCCGCATCGGAAAGGATGTTTTTGTAAATGATCGTTTATGCGGGCAGTGCCCGCACCCATTTCGTGCACGGTGCAGTGGTAATCGTTACTTCCCGGTGCCCGCTCGGTATCGTTTTTGCGGCAATTTTTGATAGAATTCGTAGGGGCCGATGCCCACATCGGCCCTAACGCACTGCCTTCCCCGGGCCGATGTGGGCATCCGCCCCTACGAAGATAAACGATCATTTAGCGCATCAAACTCTCCACATCCAAATCTCTGTAGGGGTACACTCTTCGCCATCCATCTGCAGACTTTTTTACGGAACTGCGGTGCTGATTCAGCAGCCGCACAATGTCATACAC
>JAZNLC010000106.1:0-2586 GCA_045578895.1 Faecousia sp.
GAAGGTTTTGAATCAATTCTTGTATCGTCCGTCCCCAGGACAGGGCAATCTTCTGGTTGCCCGCTTTTATGATCGGCAAAATATAGTCGACGGCTGCCTGGACCGTCATAAGCCGATGCACCGACTCATTTCTGCCGCTGATGCTGCATACAACGCATTTCCGAATGCCAAAGGTTGCACAAATCCGTTCTTCCAGCTCTTTGCAGTCCTTTTCGGGATCGTGTATGATGATTTCCACGATTTTTTCCTCTACAGCATCGCTTAAAAGCTTGGAAACTGTTTGTCGGGACAGATGCAAAACTTCTGCGATTTCCTGCTGGGTCATATTCTTTTTGTAATAAAGGGTAGCGACTTCGGACATAAGTATTTTTTCAGACTGCATAGGCCCTCTCCTAAATGTTAGTATTTCTATTTTACAACGAAATCACCTGACTGTCAATTGACTTAACATTTGTAATTGACAAATGTTAAGTCAAGCGGTATAATGCTGCTGAAAGATAAAAGGAGGTAACAGTATGCTCGTTTCCATGAAAGAAATGCTAGAAGATGCAAGAATTCACCATTATGCGCTTCCTGCATTCGATGTCAGTAACTATGATATGATGAAGGCGGTGCTGGAGGCTTGTGAAGAGGAAAAATCTCCTGCTTTGCTGATGGCACTGGGTGTGGATCTCCAGGGCAGAGATATGAACCTGCTGGCATCCATGATCCACAGCGCATCGGACCATTTCAATATTCCTGTTTGCCTGCATCTGGATCACGCAACAGATTTTACCATGATCGCAAAGGCTATTGATGCAGGCTTTAGTTCCGTTATGTACGATGGCTCCGTCCTGGATTTTGACAACAACGCGAAAAATACCGCTCAAGTGGTAAAACTCGCACACGCCCATGGCATCACTGTGGAAGCAGAGCTTGGCCATGTGGGTAACGGCAGCGTGGGGTCAATCAGCGAAACCGGCACGGATACGGATCCCGGCGAGAGCCTGACTGTCCCGGAGGAGGTTGCAAAATTTGTGGAGATCACCGACGTGGATGCCCTTGCGGTAGCCATCGGCACCGCACACGGTGTGTATCAGAAAACACCGGAACTGCGAATTGACAGACTGGATGAGATTACATCTGTTTGTGAAAGGCCTCTGGTGCTGCACGGCGGCAGCGGCACACCTGACGATCAGATGCAAAATGCCATCCATCACGGCATTACCAAGATTAACATCTATTCCGACGTGGTTGCCGCTATGAACAGGGGCTTAAAGGATAAGCTCAATGCTATGGAAAACCCTGCCACCTGGCCTTTCCTGGTATTTGCAGATGCCCGTTCCATGATGAAGGACGTGGTCCGAAACAAGCTGCGCACCTTTGGCAGTGCAGGAAAACTGTAAGGAGAGGATACCATGAAGACAAAAGCAGTCCGTCTTTACGGAGAAAACGATTTGCGGTTGGAAGAATTTGAATTGCCGGAACTGAAAAACGGTGAAATTCTTATCAAGATCATTTCCGATAGCGTATGTATGTCCACCTATAAAACTGCAAAGCAAGGTGCAAAGCATCTGCGCGTTCCCAACAATGTTGCGGAAAATCCCATTATCATTGGCCATGAATTTTGTGCAGAAATCGTGGAAGTAACGGATAAATGGAAAGTAAAATTCCGTGTGGGAGATAAGGTAGCGATGCCTCCTGTACTGTCCTATCTTGGTGGAATGCAGACAGTAGGGTATTCCTTCGGTGAGATTGGCGGCGTTTCTACTTATTCCATCGTCTATGACCATATTATTGAAAACGGCTATTTAATGAAGCTGGAAAGCGATTGTTTTTTCAAAGGTTCTCTCATTGAGCCCGCTTCCTGTGTCATCCGGGGTTATAAGGGAAGCCTGCACCTGGGTGCCGACGGTGTTCCTTATACAAATATGAAGCCCGGTGGCAAGGTGGCGATCCTGGCAGGCTGCGGACCAATGGGTCTTGTAGCAATCGACCTTGCACTCCACGGCACAGTGAAGCCCTCCGTTGTAGTGGTTACCGACCTGGATGAAAACCGTCTTGCCAGAGCGAAAGCGATTTTCTCTCCTGAGAAAGCCGCACAGGACGGCATCAACCTGATCTTCAGCAATTCTACCGACGGGGCCGAACTGGTGGCGCTGGCCGGAGGGGAGTTCGACGATGTTTTTGTGTATGCCCCCGTTCCGTCTGTTGTGGAACTGGGCGATGAGATCCTGGGCTTTGACGGATGCTTGAACTTCTTTGCAGGTCCTTTGGATCAAAAGTTTAGCGCAAAGTTCAATTTCTATAATGTCCACTATAAGCAGCACCATGTTTCCGGCACCAGCGGCAGCACGATAGAAGATATGAAGAATATCGTGCTTCTGATCGGCAAAAAGAAAATTGATCCGGCGGTGATGATCACCCATATCGGCGGTATGGATGCAGCTATCGACACCACCGTAAATTTGCCAAACATCCCCGGTGGCAAGAAACTGATCTACACCCACATCAACTTACCCCTGACGGCCATTGCTGATTTTGCCGCTTTGGGAGAAACAGATGACCGGTTCAAGGTGCTCGATGCCTATGTAAAGGAGAACAACG
>JAZNLC010000107.1:0-10853 GCA_045578895.1 Faecousia sp.
ATTCTTGAAAAAATGAAAAAGACAGAAGAAGGTCAGATGTTCAGATGGGTTAAACCTTGGAACTCCGGAATTGACCGTGCATATAGTTATGAAACGATGCTTCCATATCGTGGGATAAATAGACTCTTGCTTGACAACAATCTCTATATTACACACAATGCAATGCAACGAATCAACGATAAAAAGGATAGTCCTCAGTATCAAATTCGCAAAGGTGCAAAGAGCAATATGGTATGTTATTACAATACAACACCAATCAAAGATGAAGAAACTGGCGAACCAGTAATTGATGAAGATACTGGTTTACCGTTAAAAAGAGGATTCTTAAAATACTACCGTGTATTTAGTCGCGAAGATATTGTAAGAAGAGATAACGGTGAATGTTTGCCGAGCAGAATTGAGTTTGAACACTTTTCTCACGAGGATGCAACGGAACAAATGCGACAGGCACTTGACCGTTTTAATCGTTTGTTTAATTACTACTGTGAGAAGAACGGTATTGAAGTGCAGGTTATTCAGGATGGCACACAGGCATACTTCTCTCATAATATGAAAATCAGAGTCCCAGACATATCTAACTTCAATAGCATTTATAATTGGGTTCACACCGTTGCTCACGAAATGGCACATTCGACCGGAATGCTTCTCGGTAGGTTCAACGACCAAGAACCAAAAGAGATTGAAGAAGCAATGAAATCTTATTCAAAAGAAGAACTCATTGCCGAAATCACTGCTGAAATGCTCTGTGCCGAACTGCATATTCCTGATGATTCTGAAACTCCCGACAATGCAGTTGCCTACATACATTCGTGGTCTTCTTATTTGAAAGACAGACCAACGGAAATTGTTTCGGCAGCCGCCAAAGCAGAAACTGCTTGCGAATTGATTATGGAACATCTAAGAGAAATGGAATTGGAAAAAAATAAACTTCCGAATGAAGACTTTGAGGAAGAGAGGTAATGCACGATGGAAGAAAACAAAAAACTAAAACTGGTTCGTGAAAGGAATAGAAAAATATTTGAGGAAATCAAAAAAGGGGTGACTCCTATCAAGGAGTCCGCCCCTAAACCCCAAGAGACAAAGGAGCAGGAAATCGCCCGAATAATTGAGGACATCTTTGGGGACGAATGATAACTCACAGCATAACAGGGAGCAATACTGCTCCCTGTCTTTTTTCTTGGACTTGCAATATATGTAACTTCTTTCTAAACTTTTAACCAAACTACTTGGCTTTGTGAAATTTATGATGTATAATCACAAATGCAAGGTCATACTATGTTTCAGCAATTTTGATTTATCCTCTTCGGGGCAATTTCTTTTATCCTTTCGCAATTGGATGAATCAAACAATATAGTAATTTTGAAGACCTTGTGTCATCGGAAACGATGACCAAGGTCTTCTTTTTTGTCGCAAGAGAGACCTTGACCACAAACTTTTCGCAAGATTAGTTCTATCCTTGCCAATCGCTTTTGTTTTCTCAATATTTTCGGGAATGAAAAGCAGAAAAAAGAAAGGTTTGGACGAGAAATTTCCTTGCCAAAAGTGGAGTTATCTTCACTAAAAATGTAGAGGAAATGCAGAAAGTAAAAGGATAAAAAATTTTTGCCTTGATGAAACTAAAAAGGAAATGATGAGAGATAGTATTTCCCAAAAAATGAATTTTTGGGGAAATCTAATCATTCAAAATCCAAGAAAAAAGGGTTATTTATCAGCGAAGCTTTTTGAGTGCTATTCGTTATCTTCCAACAGCTGCCTGCAGTATTGTCCGGGAGGGATGCCGAACTGTTTTTTGAAACTGTAAGAAAAATAGTTTGGCGAAGAATAGCTTAACATTTCAGAGACTTCAATGATTTCTTTGCCGGCTTTGAGCAATCGAAGTGCTTCATTGCCGCGCATTTCCATGTAATAAGCTTTGGGACTGATACCAGCGTATTTTTTGAAGAGTTCTTTTGCAGTAGTGATACTGATGGCGTTTCGGGAGGCAATTTGCTGGATCGTTAAATTCTCCCCAATGGATACACGCATGGTTTCGACCAGTTTTTGGTACATCATACTGCTGCGGGAATTTACAAGTCGTGCGTGGGGCTTATGATGCTTTGATAAACGAATCAAAAACGAGGCAAGTGCACAGGCGGCTTCCGTGCCTTTGTCCGGATTTACAGGATCCTGCAGATAGGCTTGCTGCAGCCGGCAAACGATACTTTTCAGTTCACTAATTTCTGCAGACGATAAATAAAAGATACCTTCTGCAAAACTGTCAGGGAGTGTCCCCGTGTGTTCAAAGGAAAAATTGATGAGGTGGCAGGGGCTCCGAACGCTTCGAATGCGATGAAAAAACATGGGAGGACAGCAGAGGAAATTGCCTGGCTTTAACAGATATATTTTTTCATCCAGGACGACCTCTGCCTCTCCCTCCAGCATACAGGAGAATTCCCAGAAGTTATGGCTTTCTCCGCAAAAGACGTATTCATCTTCCCAATAATGCTCATAAAGAGAATGAAAGCAGGTAATGTGAAAAGGATATGAGACTTTGTAGCTTTCATAATTGTCGTCAAAAATCATATATTCTCCTTAAATATCCAATGCAGAATAGGATTTTAGGATGTTATTTTATGATAAGTGAAGATATAAGTCAAGCCCGGGACGGTGGTGAAGCGAAGCTTCGTTTTCAAATTGACGGAAGTGGGTATAGAAATGAAGCCGTCCGGCTAAAATCATACTTTCTGCGGCTGATATAATATTGTATTACGAATTTTACACAAATATAATCTAAAGCAGGAAAAGAATAGGACGATTCTTTCTGCGAAGACATCGGCTGTTTGATAAAATGGGAGGTTCTCAATAAAAAAGTACGATTTGCAATTTGTGGAGCGGGGCACCGTGGAAGTAATTTGGTGACACATGTTCTTTGCGTGCTGGATGCTGTTGAGATTATTGCAGTTTGTGATCTGTCGAGAGAAAAAGTGGAAGCCTTGGCCGATACAGTGAAGGAAAAGAAAGGAAACAGCCCGGTAGTTTATACCGATCACATGGAACTGTTAAACAACGAGACGCCGGACGCCATACTGATCGCAACAAGCATTGAAACCCATACCTCAATTGCCATCGACGCAATGGAGAATGGCGTTGCGGTAGGAATGGAATAGGCGGAGCAGGGAAGGAAACGGATTGCTACAGGCTTGTGGAGGCTTACGAGCGCACGAAGACTCCCTTTATGTTTCTGGAGAATTGCTGCTATGGTGAGGTGGAACTGTTTGCTGCGAGTTTGAAAAAGCACGGCGTGCTGGGTGAGGTCGTATATTGTCATGGTGCGTACCGCCATGACATTCGTGAGCTGACCTGCACAGGTGACGGAAAGGGCAGTAATTTCCGACTGGATATTGCTGTGAATGAAAACAGCGACTGGTATCCAACCCATGAACTGGGCCCCATTGCGAAAATGCTGAACATTTGCAGAGGCAACCGGATGGTTTCCCTGTCCTCCCGGGCCTCCTCCGCAAAAGGATTGTCGGATTATATTTCCCGTAATGAGCAATTCCGGGACCTGAAGGATCTAGTTTTTCTCCAGGGAGATATTGTAGAAACACTCATTCAATGTGAGAATGGTGAATTGATCCATATCCACTTGGATACAACGCTTCCCACTTTCTATTCCCGGGAAATCACCCTTCGCGGTACGCGGGGGCTTTACCAGCAGGATGGCAATATTGTGATGGTGGGGGGGACGGATTTGGACTGTTTCACGATGCATTGAACAGTGCAGACCGCTATAAGGACCAATACCTTCCCGAAGTATGGAAAACCACCTCTGAAGAGATTCAGAAGACAGGTCATGGGGGTATGGACTACCTGATGCTTCGCTCCTTTGTGGATGCACTGCTCAACAACAAGGAAATGCCGATTGATGTATACGATGCGGCAACCTGGATGTCTATTGGGTACTTAACCAGGGAATCCATCGCCAAAGGCGGTGCCAGTGTAGAGATACCGGATTTTACCAAGGGAGCATATAAGTTCCGGCCTCCTTTGGATGTAATTGATTTATAAATGAAAAGAAAGGTGTATGATTATGGGTTTGTATGATGAATTTAGATTTAAGCCTGCGTCCTGGCTTCCTCACAGTGAGCTTCCTCTGGAAGAGTTTGAGCGCGTGCGCAATATCAGGCGTGAAAAAATGGAGTATACCAATGAGAACGGTTACTCTGTGAAAGTGGTTTTGGATCCCACCTTGTGTATGGTCCAGGATATGTTCTACAGAATCCTGAAGAGCGATTTGGAGGACAAGCCCTTTTCCATGATTTGCCCCAACCAGTGGCCGGGGGCCTATTCTGCGGTGGCCGAAATGCTGAACAAATTCAATATCAGTGCCCGGAATGTGCATGCCTTCGCAATGGATGAATGGGCGGACGAAGACGGCAACGTAGCCCCTCTTACCTATGGTGCAGGTTTGGGTTACTCCTTTATGAATCACTTCTATGGCAGAATCCGGGAAGATCTGCGTCCTCCTGAGGATCACTGGCATACCTTTAACAATGAAAACAAGGGAAACAACGTCTACTCCGACATGATTGATGAGATCACGGACGGGGGCGTGGATGTGATTTATTCTGCCACCGGCTGGCCTGGACATACGGCCTTTATTGATCCGAGATGTGAAGAGTTTCATGCAGAGTCCCTTGAGGAGTTCCTGACGCTTGGCTCCCGGATCGCAACACAGATCCCCCTTACTGTGTGTGAGAACGCCCTGTTTGCCCCCATGGGTGCATCCGGTGACGTGTGGGCAGTGCCGCCTCGGTCTGCTACCATTGGTCCCCGTGATGTGATGCACGCCAAGGAGCGGGTTGAACTGCACAACTTTGCGAATCCGGACGGATCTTCCTGGCAGAGAATGGTGTCCAGATTGGAGCTGTACGGTCCCATTTCCATGGAGTGTCCTGCATCCATTATGCGTCTGGGCAGGGGAACCTGTTATGTCTCCGAAGCCATTGCCAAGCCCTTTGGCAGCTGGGAATACGGTCGACCCCTGAAGGACCTGTGATGGACGTAATTGCCAGCCCCCAAACAGGCGTAAATTCTACCAGGAGAGGTATTGGTTATGCAGGCGATTATTAACACAAAACTGATTCTTGAGGATGGAATTATTTTTGATGGCATTCTGATCCATGAGAATGGATATATCCTGGAAGCCGGTAAGGCCGGCGATATCCATGTGCCTGCTTCTGCGGATATTTTGGATGCCAAAGGGCTGTACACAGCTCCCGGCCTGGTGGATATTCACAATCATGGATCAGAAGAATATCTGTTTTGTCACGAACCCCAAAAATGTGTCGATCATTTCATTCGCCACGGTCAGACAACAATCTTGCCTGCATTCTACTGCAATCTGACTGCCGAAGAAATGGTGGAGGGAGCCAGAAGAATTCGGGAGGTTGCCAAGTCCGGTACAGGAAAGGTCCTTCAGGGAATCTACATGGAAGGACCCTACATGAATGGGGTGGGGAGCAATCAGAAGTACATTCTGTGGGGCGGAGAGATTTGCCCGGAAGAATATATGCCGGTAGTGGAGGAGATGAAAGATCTGGTCCGGATTTGGGCCGTGGATCCGGGGCGCCCCGGAATAGAAGACTTTCTGCATGATGTTAGAAAAACCAATCCGGATGCAATTTTTGCAATGGGACACTCCAATGCCGTCGCTGCGGATTGCCGCAGAATCAAGAAGTACGGTCTGCGCCTGCAAACCCATCACGGCGATTCCGGCAAAGCACCGGGCTTTGCGCAGGGCACCATCGGCGCAGGCTGTGATGAATTCACACTGTACGATCCGGATATTTATGCTGAACTCATTTGTGATGAAAATGGAATTCACGTAGCATCGGATCTGCTTAAAATGGTGATCCGAACAAAAGGTGTAGAGCGCATCATTCTCATTACGGACGCAATGCCCCTCAGCGGTGATTACACGAACAATGAAGCTGAGGGCGTTGCATACGGACCGGATTTGAACTACGACTATGAGGGCCATTTGGCGGGAAGCCATTTGACCCTGGACAACGCCTGCAGAAATCTGATGAAGCATACCGGCTACGGACTTTGCCATGCCATTCGGTTTGCAAGTTTGAATCCTGCGCGGCTGCTGGGCCTGGATGACCAAATCGGCAGCATTGAGGTCGGTAAAAAAGCAAACCTGATTTTAATCGACGATACCGTACAGGTTCACAGAGTCATTCTTGAAGGTGATACAGTATGGAAAAACGGTACTTAATCGGTGTGGATGTTGGGACAACAGGAACAAAGGCACTGCTGTATTCAGAAGATGGCCGGTTGCATGGACAGGCCTATCGGGACTATCCAATCTTTACACCACAGATCGGTCAGAGCGAGCAGCGGGCTGAGGATTGGTGGAATGCGGTAGTAAATGTCGTTCGGTCGGTATGCCGCGATCAAAATATTCAAGAAGGCGTGGCGGCAATTTGTCTGTCTACCCAGGGCGGAACGGTTGTGCCGGTGGATAAGAACGGAGTGCCTTTGCGCAACGGAATCGTTTGGAATGATGCAAGATGTGCCGAGCAGAAGGCCTGCTTTTTGGAGGAAGTAGGTCCCGAGGTTTCCATGTATGAAAAAACCGGCTGGAAACTTGACTGCGGCCTGCCTGCATTGCAGATCCGATGGATGAAAGAACAGGAGCCGGAGCTGTTCCGGAATACAGCCATGTTTTTGACGGTCCCGGATTATATATCCATGAAAATGACGGGCATTGCAGCGGTAGATCCTTCCAATGTGGGAATTAACCAGTTGGCGGATATTCGCACCCTTACTTACGATGAAGAGCTGCTGCAGTTTGCGGGTATTACGGAGAAGCAAATGCCGGCCATTGTAAAATCGGGGGATGTGATTGGTCATTTGACGGCCGATGCGGCTGCGGTTTTGGGCCTTTCCACGGAAACAGTGCTGGTTGCCGGAGCCCATGACCAGTATGCAGTGGCTTTGGGGGCTGGCGCTATGCACAAGGGCGACATTTTGATCGGTTCGGGTACCTGCTGGGTCATAACAGCCATCAATGAGGAAGCGGATTTCGCAGGAGGCTTATCGCAATCTGTCACTGCGGTTCCGGATCGTTGGGGCAGCCTGTGGTCCCTTTCCACCGGCGGTATTTGTTTGGACTGGTTACGCAAGAACATAGCAACCGGCAAGACTGACCAGTGGCTGGACTATGAAACATTGAATGAAAATGTGGAACAGTGTAAGGCAGCGGAGGATGGCTTGTTCTTTTTTCCGTTTACCGGGATCGGTGGAGAGAATAGATCCTTTACAAAGGGCACATTTACAGGGCTGGATTTGTGTCATAACCGCTTCCATATGGCAAGAGCGATTATGGAAGGCGTGGTGTTCCAGATTGTCTGGATGATGGAAGCCTTCCGGGCGAAACCGGGAAAGGGTGGCATCAAACTGACCGGTGGTGCCAGCCGTAGCAGCGTGTGGACACAAATTCTGGCAGATGTTTCCGGATTGCCCGTTTCCATTCCTGCTGTGGCAGATCTGGCCTGCGTTGGAGCCGCAATCCTTGCAGGCAAGGGAAGCGGTGTTTATCAAACTTTAGAAGAAGGCTATCGGCAACTGGCAGTTCAGGAAACAGTTGTTTATCCACAGCCGGAAGCTACTGCGCGGTATGCACCGTTGCTGGAGCGCTATAAGAAGCAAGCACAGGCGCTGTACGGTGTATATCACAACCAAGTATAAAAGAGGAGAAACTTTATGAAACCGACGATTCGCGCACCTTATTTTGAAGTGGGCACCAAGAACTACGTCTATGGCGACAAGTTGCTGGAGTATGCCATTGCTGCGGACAAGGCTGCAGAAAAGTATGACATCGATGTGCTGTTTATCTGCTCTCCCATTGAGATCCGCCGCGTCCGGGAGCATACCAAGCATCTGATCATTTTGGCACCTTATATGGACACCCTTCGGCCCGGCCGTGGCATGGCAGATATTCTGCCGGAAGGCCTGAAGGACGCCGGCGCTCAGGGCGTGGTGATCAATCACTGCGAAAAGCCTATGAGCCTGCCCCAGATGAAGGCTGTGATCGACCGGGCAAGGGAGCTGGATTTCCTGGTATTTGCCTGCGCCGATACCATTGCGGAGGCCAAGGCCATCGCTCAGCTGCACCCGGATATCATCAATCCGGAACCTTCCGACATCATTGGCGGCGGCAACGGTGTCAGCCCCATGGCATACGTAAAGGATTCCATCCGGGTTATCAAGGAAATCTACCCCGACATTATGGTGGAGCAGGCTGCGGGTATCACCAACGGTCAGCAAGTCTATGACTTTATTATGGCCGGCAGTGAAGCGGCGGGTGCAGCCTCGGGCATTATGAACGCTGCTGACCCCATCGCCATGATCGACGAAATGATCGCCGCTACCCGCCGGGCTGCAGATGACCTAAAGAAACAGGAGGGATAAGCATGGTATACAAGCAGTCTTTCAAACTGGAATCCCGGCATCGTGCCGTCAGCTTTCACGACATCACCGACAAGGTGAAGGAAATTTTTGCTGCCTCCGGGATGCGCGACGGCATTGTGGTTGTTTATTCCCATCATACCACTTGCTCTGTGATCACCCAGGAGTGTGCCTTCGATATGTCCATGACCGGTCTGGAAACGTTGCAGCAGGATTTGGTCAATGCCTTTGAAAACTGGATGCCCACCTGCCGGTATGAGGGCCAGTATCTTCATCCCGGTCCCAAGGCCCTGGTATTCGCCGAAGAGCATGGCGAGGATAACTTCGGCTGCCACAATACGGATGCCCATCTGCGCAGCTCCGTCATTGGACGGAACGTAACCATCGTGGCAGTGGACGGTGAGATGGACCTGGGTGAATTCGGCCGAATCCACTTTATTGATTGGGATCAGACAAGAGGCAGAACAAGAACCGTTCAGGTTATGGTGATTGGCGATTGAGAGGGAAGCAAGTATGAGTCTTCTGCAAGTAAAACCTTATGATACCTGGTTTTATAGCGCGCATTTGAAAGATTTTCTGCCGGATACATTCATAGACTGCCATACCCATATCTGGCTGGACGAGCACAATCACTTCGGTGCGGACAACGCAAACCGCTCTTGTGCCTGGCCGAATATGGTGGCAAGAGACAACTCCGTGGAAGATTTGAACGAAACCAATCGGCTTCTCTTCCCGGGAAAGAAGGTCGTCTCCGTTTTGTACGGTCAGCCGATGGTCACCATCGACCTGAAAAAGAATAATGCATATGTGGCAGAAAGTGCCAAACGGTATGGCTTTCCTGCATTGTATATTTCACACCCGAGTCAAAGTGCCGAATCTGTGGAGCGGGCTGTTTTGGCAAATCCCTGTTTTCGGGGGCTGAAGGTCTATCTGCAGTTTGCTCCCAGTTACATTCCCAATAACGAGATACGCATTTATGACTTCCTGCCCCATGCTCATTTGAAATTGGCGGATAAATATGGTTGGGTTGTCCAAATTCATATTGCGCGCCCCAAGCGCCTGGCGGATCCTGTTAATTATGTGCAGCTGCTGGAAATTGAACAGAAATATCCCAACATCAAACTGATCGTTGCGCATCTTGGACGGGCTTATGCAAAGGAAGACTTAGGCGGAGCATTGGATTATCTCAGAAATTCTGAAAAAACCATTTGGGACTTTACGGCCAATACCAACCAGTATGTGATGGAGCGGGTGCTACAGCTTTACGGACCGGAGCGGTTCATCTACGGAACAGATTTTCCCGTTTTTCGCATGAAAGCCAGAAGAACCGTAGAGAACGGTTTCTATATCAACGAGATTCCTGCAGGCAGTCTGGGAGATGTATCCTCCGATCCCCATATGCGGGAAATCGCCGGTCCGGAGGCGGACAAGATATCTTTCTTTATTTATGAAGAAATATTATCTTGCAAGAACGCTTGCGAAACACTGGGTCTGAATAAAGCGGATGTGCAAAAGATATTCTGTTCCAATTCCGAGAAGATTTTCGGCATCCAACCGATATAAAGAGAATCCGGAAGTGGATATGTTGAGAGTTGGAAGTAGTTGTGAATCATAAAAAATGGCATCTACTGTGAGGAATTATAAGTTGGAAAAGTCTGGGACGATGGATTTCGTCCCAGACTTTTCTATCAGCTGCAAATAATTATTTACATATGTATCGCAGTACATTGCCAACAGTC
The DNA here is from genome assembly GCA_045578895.1 of Faecousia sp. Lineage (GTDB taxonomy): Bacteria > Bacillota > Clostridia > Oscillospirales > Oscillospiraceae > Faecousia. The sequence goes on from JAZNLC010000107.1 coordinate 10,197, forward strand.
TGGGTTGCTTTTTGTGCTTTGTGATATAATGAGTATAGTACACATTATAGCATAAGAAAACAGCAAAATGACCGATGTACATTAGCGGAAAATTTGAGCACTTCCCCCCCCCCAAAAAAAACTGTGACCAACTTTTGACCTCCAAAGCTTAAGTAAAAGAAAATAACCGGTATAATAGCACTATATCTCGAATGCTAATATACCAGAGACCACCACATATCTACAAAGCCAAAAGACTGCCATCGAGTGGGAGTAAGGAAAATCCGGAAATCACCCGTTTTCCCGGTTCAATACCCGGGAAAGTCGTAAATTTCTTGTGATTTCTCCCGATTTGATAGCACTTGATAACACCCCTCCTATAAAGACCCCGATCATCGTTACCGATGACCGGGGTCTTTTTCGCTGCAAGGAAGAAAGAAACACCGTCTCTCCCGCGGAAACGAAACAGACGTTTGCATGTGCAAATTGCTGGTTTTTTATTGAAAAATTGGTATTTTTTCAATAAATGCTCTGTTGACATTTTCTGGTTTCGCTGATATTCTATGTGTAAAGTCGAATATTGTAAAAACGCTCGATACATATCAAATGATATGGATTTGAAGTCTCTGCCCGGATGCCGTAAATAACCGGACTATCGATCGCGTCGCTCCCCAAAAA
>JAZNLC010000108.1:0-8958 GCA_045578895.1 Faecousia sp.
CCCTTTGACAAGGGAGGCTTTGCACCGCGAAACGATCATTTGCTGAAAGAAACACTTTCCTTTTCTTCATTATAAAAAGCGCATAATTATTTGTCAATGAAAAATAATTTTATAGGTAAAATTACTGTAAATTCAAAATTATCTTCCCTGCGGTCATTGACAGCCACGGGAAATTCTTTTACAATAATTCCATAAAGCATCTCAGAAAGGAGGGGCAGGCCATGAAAGAACCGGAGAAGAATCCCGGCTATGCGTTGGAAGAAAACTTAAAGAAAGCGCTGACAGAGCTGATGGTGCTGTTCCTGCTTTCTCAAAAGGATTGCTACATCGGCGAGCTGACCGCTGCCATCAAAAAGCGCAGCCGGGATGTGCTGACGATCGTATTTCCCTATGGCGCGGTATACCGCCTGGAACAGTCCGGCTACATCCGGGAAATTGAAAAGCGCACTGCCCCGGACGGGCGCAGGCGCCAATATTTAGGCATTACAGAAGCGGGCAAGGCGCATCTGACGCAGCTGCTGGATACCTACCGCCGTTTCACCCAAGGAATTAACGATGTACTGGAAGGAGGAAGCCAAGATGAAGACGAATAATGCCCTGGCACGGCGCTACTGCCGCAAAATTCGCAGCTGGCTTCCCTGCCCCGCGAAGCTGAAGCGGATCATCCTTGCGGACATTTTTGAAAATGTGCAGGCATTCCTGGAAGAGAATCCCGATACGGACATGCATAAGCTGTATGCCCAGTTCGGTACACCTCAGCAGATCGCCGCCAGCTATGTATCGGATTTGGATATGCCGAAGCTGCTCCGTGACCTGCGGCTGCGCAAGCGGATCTTCACGGCCGTAGTCGTCTCCATTACTGCTGCCCTGATGGCGGCGCTGCTGATGTGGGGCTGGGGTATCGAGCGTTCCATCGAAGAGACCCGCAACGAAAGCGACGGCTACTTCGTAGAGCAGATCGTCGTTCACTGAGAAAGGAGCGGCTATGATGAAACGAATATCTATCATGCTCGTACTGGCACTGGTTATGTCCATGCTGGCTTCCTGCGCTGCCGCTCCCACGGATACAGAAGAAACCATCACCTATGATGACGGCAGCTATATGGTGATCACGGTGAAAGCAGACGAGAATACATACTCCACCATCCGGAAAGATGGTCCGGATCCACTGAGCCAATTCACCGCAACCGATGACGCGCCGGATTCCTATGGTCTGCATTCCCTCTCCGGTTATACCAATTGGAATGGCGCTTCTAAATACGGATTCGCTACAGCCGGCTGGTCCTATTCCCACAATCATTATCTTGATTTGATAGAGACCGAGGATGGAGATAAGCTTCCGGTTTGGCGTGACAGCAAGGGCAATATGCTGTATAGTACCCATTTCGCCACGAAGTATTGCAGCTACTACAGCGCCGATGACCGGCTGCTTTGGACCATGTCCGTCACCGGTATGTTTAAGCGCAACAGCGTGGATCACTACTGCGAAGTGGTCAGCGGCAATATCACTGTTTGGGAAACCGACAGCTGGTATGTGATCATGGAAAATGTAGCCGACAAAGCGGACAGCGCCTCCTATACCGTCCGGTTCGGCAGAAAGAATTTAGGCGTAACCGTTGCGGAGCCGACCTACACTGTCACTCTCAGCCGGGACGAAAACGGTAATTTCCGCTAAGTTATAGAAGCAAAAAGCCGCTGCCGCGCAAACGCGCAGCAGCGGCTTTTTTATTTGTTTTCAAAGCTCATTCTTCCGGGGTTTTTCTTCTTTTCACCCAGGCATTGTAGCCCAGCATGCCAAGGAGACTGATGGCGGCAGTTGCGGCATACACAACAACTGCCCATGCGTATTCTCCTTCCCCCAGCAGATGCCCGCCAAAGGTCGATGTTATGACAGAAGGCAGCCTCGCTACCAATGATATGGCAAGAAACGCGCCGAGCCTGATCTCCGTCAGCCCCACAAAATATGTCAGAAGGTCCTTCGGTGTTCCGGGAATGAAGAAGACCAGGAAGATCAGCAGATCTCTTTTCTTTGCCGTGTTCAAAAAGCGCAGTTGATTGATCTTTTCTCTGCTGACAAATACCTCTACCAGCTTGACACCCCAGCGGCGTGTCAGCAAAAAAACAAGGCTGGAAGCCAATACGATTCCGGCGTAACACAACAGTGTACCCATCAGCGGTCCAAAAACAAATCCCGCCACGCTTTCCAAAAGCTCACCCGGGATCAGCGCAATAAAGATCTGCAAAAATTGCAGCCCCAGGAAAACCAGCCAGCTTGCCGCGCCGAAGGAGCGAATATAGTCCCGCAGCCCTTCCTGGGAAAAAGATGTAAGCCAATTCCAAAGAAACCATGTTAATAGCAGCACCAGAACTGCCGCAACGCAGACGGAAATACCCGTCAGCAGCCTGCGGTGCTTTTTATAATTCGAATTGTGCATACGCCCACCCCTCTGAAAGCAATTATACACTCATTTCCGGCAGCAGGCAACCGTATCTTTTCTGAAAATGAAAGCAGTTGGCAAACACTAAGCATTACAAAGCAGCCGTTGCAATGCAACAGCTGCTTTTGTATTTTTTACTGTTGCTCTGGGAAATCGATCTTACAGCAGTATTCCAGCCGAAGCTGCCCTTCCCCAATGGGAATGCGGTAAAGATTATACTCCATGGTATCACGCTTGGGGCAGATCCGGATGAGGACGCTGTCAGAGGTCATGCCCTCTACATAGAGGATGTGCTCGTCGGAAACAGTTGCCATTTCCGGGGGCAACTGAACATCCCGCCAGCTTTCGCCATCGAAGACCGCCAGCCAGCTTTCTCCCTGGGGCGGCTGGGCATAAACACCGGGGTACATCATATTTGTCTCGATGATGCAGTTGGGCGCCAGGATCCTGGCGAAGCTGTTTTCCCGGTAGGGCTCGGAAACCAATACGGTATTCCCTGTGGAGAGGTCATAATCGTAGTAGCCCTCGTTTTCCCTGAAATAGCGCACCGTGTTGCCCGATAAGTAGCCGCCCAGTTCCAGCAGGCTGGCATCGATATCCATTTTAACAAAGGTATCGTTCGCCAACCGGTAGAGGACCAGACCATTTAAATCACCATAGCACAGGCAAAGTTCTCCGTTTAAAGTCAAAAAGTTATCAGAGTCGCCCAAAAAGGCGCTGTTGTTTATTGCACCGGGCCCCTGAATCTTTCTGCTGCCATCTTTGTCGATGATTAGCCAATAGTAGTCTTCGTTGCCCAGTTCATCTATGCTAGACGAGCTCTCTACGATGCAATCCCCCAGCAGTGCGCTGGCATAGGTACCGCCACTGTTCCCCGACATCATGACATCCTCATTGACATATTCCAACCGTTTGTCCGTCATATCCGGCAGCGCGCTGAGATAAATATATCCGAATTTTGAAGATTGATACAAGTGAGGGCTGTGTCCCGGTGTTTCCCGGAAATGCAGCCGTCCGTCCCGCATCCATACCCACCGTTCGCAAATGGCATTACATTTGATATCTTCTTTGTGCTTGCAATCCGGCTGATTGCAAACCGGCAACCAGTTGCTCAGGTCTGCCTTGTCCGCATAAAACAAGTACTGATGGTTATAGATCATGTAGTAGCCCGACTCAGTTTCCACCATTTCGTGGAAGGTGCTGGTTTCCGTACGTCCGGAGTACCAGGGCAGTACAGAAAGCTTTTCGTATTCCATTTGGCCGTAGGTAAGCTGAGGAATGCTGTCCCAGGTGATGATCGGGTCTGTATTTTCCGGTTCTTTTGCCTGGCAGCCGCACAGCAGCACCGCCGCAAGGCAAAACCACGCAATGATACACATCTGTTTTTTCATTGGGCCACTCCTTTCTCACGCTGCAGCACCGCGTTGACCAAGATCCAGTAGTCATCTTCCCGGATGTTATCCGCATAGATGGAATAGCAAAGTCCCTCTTCTTCATCCATCCAAATGAGCTGCCAGCCATCGCTGCGGGTCAGCAGCACCATATCCCGGCCCAGGTATTTGATCTCCGATACTTCCGCACCGTTCTTGTCTATTTTCAAAAGGCCACTGCCTGGGGCGCGGCTGTTGAGGATGATCTTTCCGTCTTTTTCATTGGAATACATGGTGTAAAAGCCGGGAACGCTTTTTCCCGTATAGGTGGCATACTCCACGGCGCAGGTAAAGCCTTCCGGCACATGCTCCGCAACCGCGCGGCGCACTGCTTCTTCATCCTGCGGCTTGACCGGGTCAACGGGCGCAAAGTGAACGGTAATAGTCTCCTTATGATTGGACACAAAGTAGCCATCCCACAAGGGTGTTTGGATATCCACCAAGCCGCCGGCATCCGCCGCCACAATGGTGATTGTGGCAAAGGCGATCATGGCAACGGCCCACAGCGCCACTTTCCCCGCTACAGCAAGGGTCTTATTCCAAAAACCCGCATGGTTCAGCCCCGCGGCCCGCCTCCACTTTCGTTCCTGCCGATTGGAGAGCTTGGGAGCGGCACCGGATGCTTGTGCCTGCTCAAATTCCTGCCACAGCTGCTGCCCGGCATGCTCCGCGTGGACATCCATCAGAATACTCAGGGCAGCTTCTTCTTGCTGTATCTGCTTTGTTTTTCGCCGCATGTTACTCTCCCTCCTCTTCAAACGCTTCCAAAATGCGCCTTGCCCGCTTTCTGGCACGGGACACGATGCTTCGCATATTCTCTTTGGATACCCCCAGCAGTTCGCTCAGTTCCTCATGGCTGTAACCCAGGATGTACTTACCCTCCAACGCCAGCCATTCCCGCTGGGAAAGATCTGAGCGAAGCCGCTCCACCATATCGCCGGCAGACTCTTGCCGCTCCCGCAGGATCTGCTCCTGCAAAGATTCCATAGCCGCTTGATCCAGCAGCAAAAGCTTCTCCCGGCACCTGCGCTGCTGCTGATCCAGGTAGACGGTCTTCACCGTCAGGTCTATGTACTTGGCGGTTTGAGCCTGGGAAAGCTCCTGCAGAATATCGGTATGCTTCATCAGCCGCAGCAGCGCTTCCTGCACCAGATCTTCCTGCTCCACCCGTTTGTCTGTGTAGCGGCTCGCGATATAAAGCAGAAACAGCTTATAGTGCTCGTAAAAGGCAAGGAAAAACTCCCGGCTGCTTCGGCTTAATGCAATTGGCGGTTTCTTCTTTCTCATTCAATCACCGGTTTTCTCTTTTTTCTTATACTATAGCCTATAATCGCAGGAATGGGTAGCAGTATTTTCCTATGCCGGAAAGTCAAAGCAGTATTCCAGAACCAGCTCTTCTCCGCCTCAAAGACACCAAAAACCAGTTCCGCTTCGTATGTGTCCGTTACCGTAGGTACATCATCTTTGTGGCAGCCAAAAAGAGGTAGCAGAAGCAGCGCCAATACCACGATGCAAATGATTCTTCGTTTCATCAGAATACCCCCTTGTTTCTTTTCTATTTACTAAGACGATTCAGAAGCAGAAAATGCAGCATGGTTTTGATAATTTTTCTAAAAAATTTTTTTGAGAACATAAATGATCGTTTATGCGGGCAGTGCCCGCAGACAATTCGTGCACAGTGCGGTGCTTGTCGTTACACCATTGGGCACCGCTCGGTATCGTTCCTGCATCAATTATCGATAGAATTCCTAGGGATCTGCCCCAAAAAACCATCGAAAACCACCGCAAAGACGATACCGGGCAAAGCAAGGCACGAACGAAAAGCAGAAGTCTTGGTGCGAATAGGGAGCGGCGGCTCGCCGCTAAACGATCATTTATCCGCACACAGGCCCCATTTGCTTGCAAATGGGGCCTGTTGTTTACACTTCGCTTCTGTCGGCATGCATATGGTACAGATACACATCGTCCAAAGACACCCGGGGATGCTCTGTGCGGCTCTTGGGCAGATCCTTGCCCACCAGCTGCAACAGCAGCTTACCTTCCTGCTGGGTGATGTTGGAGATGGTGTATTTCTTTTGGTAGTCGCCCAGCTCCTCCCGGCTGCACAGCACCTCGGAAACGAAAGGCCGCACACCGTCGATCAGATTGGAGGGTGTATCCGCGCCGATCAGCTCGCCCTTTCTCAGCAGCAGCACCTGCTCGGCAATGGATTCCACATCGCTGACCACATGGGTGGCCAAAAGGATGATCTTGTCCGAAGCCAATGCGGAAATGTAGTTGCGGATGCGGATGCGCTCTTCCGGGTCAAGACCGGCTGTAGGTTCGTCCAGCAGTAAAATCTTCGGGTCGCCCAGCAGCGCCTGGGCCAGCAGAATTCGCTGGCGCATACCGCCGGAAAGGCTGCCCATCTTCTTATGCAGGCAGTAGCTCAGACCCACTACTTCCAGAAGCCGGGTGATCTCCGCCTTGGCCTGTTTTTTGCCCAGGCCTTTCAGGGCTGCCATATAATGCAGGTAACGGCCTACGGAGAATTCCTCGTAATAGCCCTGCTGCTGGGGCATATATCCTACCAATTTCCGGAAGGCAGCGCCCATTTCCAAAATATCCTTGTCCCCGCAGAGGATCTTGCCGGACTCCCGCTTGACGGTGTCTGTCAGCAGACCCATAAGGGTGGATTTACCGGCGCCGTTGGGGCCTAAAAGGCCGTAAACACCGGGTTTTAAAGTGATGGTAAAATCTTTCAGCGCACAGTTGCTGCCGTAGTGCTTGGTCAAATTTTCAATTCTGATTTCCATAGTCGTCCCCCCTTATTTCTGCAGACGGTCGGTCAGCCACAAAAGTCCTACGCTCAGAGCGCTCATCAGTGCGGTGCGCCCGGCTACCAGCGTGACCCAATGTCCGATAATCGTTACGGATTGCTTCATGTCAGCGAAGTATTTCAGGCAGCAGATGGGCGCGTTCAGGAAGGGCATTGCCCCATAGCTGTCATAGAGCAGGTACAGCTGCAAGCCCCAAATGGTCAGGCTGATCAAAGCCGAGAACACGATACCCGCGCCGTAGCGGGCGATCAGCGCCTTGCCCCTGCCGCCGGGTGTGGCGCGCCTTGCCTTGGTCATGCCGGTAGAGCCTTCGGTGGAAGCATACAGCACACACAGCAGCGCCACCGCCAAAGCGGCAACCACCTGCAAAGTGCCGACGGTCTTGCTGCCCACGCCAAACAATTCGGCATAGACCCAATGGGGCATAATGTGGGCATTTTCAATATTCGCCAGGGTTTGCAGATCCTGCTCATACTGGTCCAGGGCCATTTTCTTTTCGCCCAGGTCCTGGAACTGGAAGGACAGCGCCCGGTATTCCAAATCGCTGACCCTGCCCTTTTCATAGCGGATCTGCAGGCTGGCCTGGTCTTCTTCCAATTGCGCTACCTTATCCCGCTGCTTTTGCAGGTAATCCTGGGCAGCCGGGGTCAAAGGACCTTGACTCTGCCGGTAGTAGGTTTCCAAAGCCTGGCTGACAACACCGTTGTCGTTGCCTAAGTAGGGAGATTGGGCAATGCTATAACTAATGAGCAGCGCGGCGATCAGCACGATAGCGCCACGGCCGGTGACCAGCATTTTATACAGCTCATGGAAAAACAGCCGTCCGTGGAAGCCAACAGCGGCGGTATGCTTGCGCCACCAATCGGTGAGCCGGGTGACCCAGGCGATGCCGCCGGTGGGCTTTCTGACCTTGTAGCAAATGAGGATCGCAACCGTTCCCAACACGGCACCTACGATGCCTACGCCGAAATACACATCCAGCCGGGACAGCGCCAGGCCGAAGGGTGTCAGCACTTCGTAGCTCTTCAGCAGATTCTTGGGAGAGATCCACATAAAGAGATTGATGGTATCCAGCAGGTAATCTCCCGGAAAGATCTTGAACAGCGCAAATTCTAATCCCGCAAAGAGGGCAAAGGCAATGGCTGCCAAACGGCGGTCCGGGATGATCTCGAAGAACAACCAGAACACCATGCCGGTAAGGAACGCGCCCACGAACCGCAGCGCCGTGTAGTACAGCCAAAACTGGCCGATGGTCATGGGAATGGTAAAGCCTTTGAACATCTCAATGGATTGCACGATGCGGCCCAGTTCACCGAAGCCGCCGTACTGGATCCAGCCTACCACCATTTCGATGCCGGTAAAGGTCACCGCGCCCACAAAGGCAGCAACGACCAGGCACACCAGGCGGCAAAGAGGCAGCTTCACCCGTCCTCCGGCGCTGGCGCAGACCATATTCCAAAGGCCCCGCTTTCGCTCCGCCATAAAGGAGAAGGCGATTACCAGCATGTAAGCTGCCAGCAGCCAATCGGAGGTGTCCTTCCACATGGCATGGGTCACCGCCTGGTCCATGCCGATGGTCAGCTCTACACCTTCCATCCGCTTGTAGTCCTCAGCGGTTTTCAGCACCGTATCATCATCCGTGCGGAAGATGCTCACATTGAGCATGGTGCCTGCCTGCCACTGGACATTTTCCAGGAAATCCGGATAGTCCAGCAGGTAATTTACCTGGGTCTGCAGCATCCGTCCGTACAGATCCAGTGCAAAGTAGTCCTCACCGTTCTTTGTAATCTTGTTGAGGTTTGACTGGATCTTTTTCAGCTCCACATCCCGGTAGGTCTCCAGGTATGGGGCCCAACCGTCACGGGTGTCGAAGGCATGTTCGGTGAGCAGCGGCTTGCCAAAGAAAAACAGGCAGTAGCCCACCAGCAGCAGCAAAATCAGCACCCGCCGCTTTGTCAGTAACACGCGTTTGATTTCTTCCAAAGATATCCCTCCTTTATTTTGCTTTCACTTACTAATACGATTGAACTGCCCAAAATGCAGCATGCTTTCTAAAAAAATTTTAAAAAAATTTTTTGCGTCTGTCAATATAACCTTTTTGCTGCGGTAAATGATCGTTTAACGCAGCATCCAAGGCCCCCTTGTGAAAGGGGGCTGGCAAAAATCTTTGATTTTTGACTGGGGGATTCCATGCTGCAAAGCAGCATATCGCCCTACGGGCGATGAATCCCTCCACCGCTTACGCGGTCCCCCTCCCTTTGACAAGGGAGG
>JAZNLC010000109.1:0-38899 GCA_045578895.1 Faecousia sp.
CCTCTTCTGTAATACATAAAATCGTGCCGGAGCCAAAGCTCCGACACGACCTAATAATTATTCTTTTTTGGCTCTACCCCAACTATTGACATAGAACCGTTTTGTAACTGAGAAACATATTTCCCACCGTGGGGTATACTATCGGTATACTAAAAACATGGGGGATTTGAAATGAAACACATGAAGTTTTCGGATATTTATCAATATAGTGTATACCTGCGTCAACAGGAGCGCAGCGCTGCTACCATAGAAAAATACACCCGGGCACTGGAACGGTTTTATGCATGGCTGCCGGAAGAGAAGACTGTGGACAAGCTGCTGTTGGTTGCGTATAAGGAAGTCTTGGAAAAGAACTATGCACCGGCAGGAGCCAATGTGGAGATCGCGGCAATCAATGGCTTTTGCCAGCATATGCAGTGGCTGGATTGCACTATTAGGCCACTGCGAATCCAGCGGCGGGTATTTGCAGCTCCGGAACGGGAGCTGAGCAAAAAAGAATACTTGGCGCTGGTCAATGCGGCGGAGCGAAAAAAGGATCACCGTCTGGCACTGCTGCTGCAGCTCATTGCCTCCACAGGTATTCGGGTGTCGGAGATCAAATATGTCACGGTGGAAGCGCTGGAACAAGGGCGCGTAAACATACACCTGAAGGGAAAAATCCGAACTATTTTGCTGCCGGGAAAGCTGTGCAAAAAGCTGCGCAAGTACCAGATTGCACAACAGATTAAGGAAGGCACATTGTTTCGCACCCGCTCAGGAAAAGCGCTGGACCGCCGTGAAATCTGGGCGCAGATGAAGCGGCTGTGTGCTTATGCCGGCGTGCCGGAGAGCAGGGTATTTCCTCACAATTTGCGTCATTTGTTTGCGCGCACCTTTTATCAGGCCCAGCGTGATATCGCAAAATTGGCAGATGTACTGGGACATTCCAGTATTGAAACTACGCGGATCTACTTGATTTCTTCCGGTCAAGAGCATCAGGCAGTGTTGGACCGACTACAGTTGGTATGTTAAAAAACAGACAGAATCATTCTTCTGTCTGCACAAAATATAATCTTTACTTATTATAAGACATAACCCAAAGCTATTATAGCGCATCCTCTACTTAAAATCAACCCCGAAAAGAGACATATACTGTCAGAGGGCATCACAAGTAGCCGGGCAATCTGTCCGGCTTTTTTGTGATGCCCTTTTTAACCCATTTCAAGGCTATAGAATCCAGTTTGTTGCACGATTTATTGCAGAAAACTGGAAATTTTTTCCTTTATGCAGACAGAAGAATGATTCTGTCTCAAAAGGGAGGGGTCACAGATGTCAATAGAGCTGTATGCACACAACAGGCAAGCTTATGAGCAAGCTGTGACTATGATGACGCAGGTCGGTAAAGCTGCTGTGATCCATCCAACGGGTACCGGGAAGTCCTTTATTGGCTTCCAACTTTGCGCTGAAAATCCTGGCAAGCGGATCTGCTGGCTTTCACCCTCTGAGTACATATTTAAGACACAACTTGAGAATCTGCAGGTTGCTGCAGATGGCTATACCCCCAATAATATCGCTTTCTATACCTATGCCAAGCTGATGCTGATGTCCCATGAAGAAATGGTGCAGATCCAGCCGGACTACATCATTCTCGATGAGTTCCACCGTTGCGGTGCACAAATGTGGGGTGATGGTGTACAGCGTTTTTTGTCTGCGCATCCACAGGTACCGCTGCTGGGACTTACCGCAACCAATATTCGGTATTTGGATAACCAGCGGAACATGGCAGACGAGCTGTTTGACGGAAATGTAGCTTCAGAAATGAGCTTGGGTGAAGCAATCATCCGGGGAATTTTGAATCCTCCCAAGTATGTTCTGTCCGTCTTTTCCTATCAAAAAGACCTTGATAAATATCAACAGCGCCTACGCACAGTTAGGAGCAAAGCTGCTCGGGATGAAGGTCAAAAATATCTGGATGCACTCCGTCGCGCGCTAGAGAAAGCGGATGGATTGGTGGAAATATTCCATAAACATATAGCTGATCCTTCCGGAAAGTATATCGTCTTCTGCGCTAATAAGGAACACATGGACGAGATGATCGCGCTGGCACCGGAATGGTTTTACAAGGTGGATAAAGAACCCCATATTTACTCTGCCTACTCCGATGACCCGGAAACCAGCCGGGCATTTGCTGCGTTTAAGATGGATGACAGCAAACATCTGAAGCTGCTGTACTGCATTGATATGCTCAACGAGGGCATCCATGTGGATGATGTGGATGGTGTGATTATGCTGCGCCCTACCATCTCACCCATTATTTACAAGCAGCAGATCGGCCGCGCATTATCTGCCGGGAAGAAAAAGAATGCAGTGATCTTCGATATTGTTTTGAATATTGAGAATTTATATTCCATCGGTGCCATTGAAGAAGAAATGCAGGTTGCAACGACCTATTACAGATCCCTTGGCATGGACGGCGAAATCGTCAATGAACAATTCCAAGTCATTGACGAAGTGCGGGACTGCATGGAACTTTTCGAGCAACTGAATGACTCCCTTACCGCTTCCTGGGAGCTGATGTATCACTACGCAAAAAGCTATGCCGAGGAAAACGGAGATCTGGAAGTACCCAGGCGGTATGTAACGGCTGAGGGTTATTCTTTAGGCTCGTGGATCCAGACGCAACGGCTGGTACGAGCAGGAAAGACGCCAGGCACTTTGTCGGAAGCGCAGATTCATTTGCTGGATCGAATCGGTATGCGATGGGAAAGTGCACGGGATATGGCATGGGAGAAATACTATACCGCTGCAAGACAATATTACGAAGAACATGGCAATCTGCTTGTCAGTATCGGCGATAACAAGCCTGACGGTTTGGCTTTGGGTCGATGGATTGTGCAGCTGCGCACTTATCGAAAGAGTAATATCCAAAGCGCTTATCTTACTCCGGAGCGTATTTCTGCGCTGAATTCCATTGGTATGGTCTGGGATGTACCGGACTATCTATGGGAGCGAAATTTCGCAGCTGCCGTGAAGTATCACCACAAATACGGAAACTTGGATATCCCCTCAAATTATGTGGATGACGATGGTGTTCGATTGGGCACATGGTTATTTAATGTTCGTGCCGGAGCAAAAAAGGGTAATGAACGCACACCTTTGACGGCTGACCAAATCCGCAGATTGGATGAATTGGGCATGGAGTGGGAAGGCAGGCACAGCAGCGCATGGGATAAAGCCTATGCAGCGGCTTGCCAGTACAAGAAAGTACATGGCAACCTGAACATTCCGGTTGCCTACAAAACGGATGACGGAATTGCCCTTGGGCGCTGGATCCGGCGGCAGAGCGCAGCTAAGCTGACAGGAAGCAGAAAAGCCAAGCTGGATGCAATCGGCATGGTTTGGAAAAAGGAAGACCCGTGGCTGAAGAAGTTCCAATTGTTAAAGTCCTTCTACGACAAACACGGTCATATCAAAATGCCTGCCGATTATGTTGTGGAGGGTGTGTGGTTGCGCCGTTGGCTCAGCGAGCAGATTGCCCGTATGAATGGAAAAAGCAAAAGTGCAGTGGCGCTAACAGCGGAACAGGTTTCGAAGTTGGAGAGCGTCGGTATCCGCCGTGGCCAGCTTGATGTGCCAAAAAGAATGGAAGCAACTGTGCAGACCAATATAAGCGCTTCCTAAGAAAGTGAGAATCCTGTGTTGAACAAACCCTTTGAGCAGAAGATCTGGCTGTCTTCTCCCACCATGCACGGAGAAGAGCTTGCATACATAAAAGAAGCCTACGATACCAACTGGATGTCTACCGTAGGGAAAAACATCAACGAGGCGGAGCGCCTCACTGCTGAGAAGATCGGCTGCAAGTACGCGGTGGGACTTTCCAGCGGTACCGCTGCGCTGCACCTTTGCATGAAGCTGGCGGGCATCCAACCCGGCATGAAGGTCTTCTGCTCCGATGTGACCTTTGCGGCTACCGTCAATCCCGTGGTCTATGAAGGCGGCATTCCCGTGTTTATCGACACCGAGCCGGATACCTGGAATATGGATCCCGTGGCACTGGAAAAGGCATTTGAATTATATCCCGAGGTCAGGCATGTGGTCATGGCCAACCTCTACGGCGTCCCCGGCAAGCTGGACGAAATTCGCGCTGTTTGTGACAAGCACGGTGCCATCCTCATTGAGGATGCAGCGGAGTCCATGGGCGCTACTTATAAAGGCAGGCAGACCGGCACCTTCGGTGACCTTGCCATCGTGTCCTTTAACGGCAATAAGATCATCACCGGCTCCTCCGGCGGCATGCTGCTGACAAACGATCTGGAAAAGGCCAACAAGGCAAGAAAATGGTCCACCCAGAGCCGGGAAAATGCCCCGTGGTACCAGCACGAGGAGATCGGCTACAACTACCGCATGAGCAATGTCATCGCCGGCGTGGTTCGGGGTCAGCTGCCTTATCTGGAAGAGCACATTGCCCAGAAAAAGGCCATTTATCTTCGCTACAAGGAAGCCTTCCGGGACCTGCCTGTGACCATGAATCCCTTCGACGCGGAAACTTCCGAGCCCAATTACTGGCTCTCCTGTATGCTCATTGACGAAAGCGCCATGTGCAAGCAGGTGCGGGGAGAGACTGACGAGCTGTATCAGAAAGAACCGGGCAAGACCTGCCCCGCGGAAATCCTGGAAAAGCTGGCGGCTGTCAATGCCGAGGGCCGTCCCATCTGGAAGCCCATGCACATGCAGCCCATCTTCCGGATGCACGGCTTCGTCACCCGTCAGGGCGACGGACGGGGCAGAACCAATGCCTATATCGCCGGCAGCGCCGTGGATGTGGGTATGGATATCTTCCGCCGTGGCCTGTGCCTGCCCAGCGACAATAAAATGACCCCCCGGCAGCAGGATGTGATCATCCAGGTGATCCGCAGCTGTTTTGCATAGGGGATAAGGAGAGAAGAGAATGTACGCAAAGTGTTTTAAGCGCGTGATTGATTTTGTGCTTTCCCTGTGTGCGCTGATCGTGCTGTCCCCGGTGCTGCTGATCCTGACGGTTCTGGGTGCCATTAAGATGAAGGGCAATCCCTTCTTCACCCAGCTGCGCCCCGGTAAGGACGAGAAGATCTTCAAGCTCATCAAGTTCCGCTCGATGACCTGCGAAACCGATACACAGGGCAATCCGCTGCCGGATGAAGTGCGTTTGACTAAGTACGGCAAGTTTCTCCGTAGCACATCTTTAGATGAGCTTCCCGAGCTTTTGAATATCCTTGTGGGCGATATGTCCATCGTGGGCCCCCGTCCTCAGCTGGTACGGGATATGGTGTTTATGACCGATGAGCAGCGCCGCCGTCACAGCGTCCGTCCGGGCCTCACGGGCCTTGCCCAATGCAGCGGCAGAAATGCCATGACCTGGGAGAAAAAGTTTGAATATGATCTGGTCTATATTGAGAAAATCACATTCTGGGGTGATATAAAGATCCTGCTGCAAACGGTGAAATCCGTCTTTGCCCGGGAAGGTATCACCGAAGAGGGTATGGCCACCGCTGCCGATCTGGGTGACTATCTGCTCAGTGAAGGCCGCGTCACCAGAGAAGATTACGATGCAAAGCAGGCTGAGGCCAAGGAACTGATGCATGTATAACCCCCCGGTGGGAAAGCGGGAACGAAGGGAGAAGCCTATATGAGTGCAACAAAAGCGCAGCAAATCGAAAAGCAATATAAAAACGAACTGATCAAGTACCTGCACTGTGAAGAGGATGCTCTGTTCTTTTACTGGAAAGGCCGTGTGGCACTGCATGAACTGCTTCGCGCCATGGGTGTCGGTGAGGGCGATGAGGTTCTTGTTCAGGGATACACCTGTGTCGTTGTGGCCAACGCAATTTTGTACCTCAAGGCGACACCTGTGTATGCCGACATCGATAAGAAGACCTTTAATGTGAATCTGGACTCTTTAAAAGAGCGGATCACTGAAAAGACCAAGGTGATCATTTGCCAGAATACCTACGGCCTGTCCTCCAATCTGGAAGAGATCCAGCAGATCGCCCGGGAATACGGCGAAAAGTACGGCCACACCATTTACACCTTGGAAGACTGCACCCACGGCTTTGGCGGAACTTACCACGGTAAGAGCAATGGTGCGTCCTGCGACGCGTCTTTCTTCTCTACCCAGTGGTCCAAGCCCTTTACCACAGGTGTCGGCGGTTTCTCTGCGGTCCATAATCCCGAGGTCCGTGCGAAGGTACAGAAGCTGCAGTCCGATCTGGTGCAGCCCGGCTTAAAGGAAGTCATCGAGCTGAAGCTGATGTACTTCATCCGCCAGTATGTGATCAACGACTTCACCTATTGGCCTATGATCCGCCTGTACCGCTGGATGAGCCGCCATAATCTGGTGGTCGGTTCCTCTTCCGGCGAGGAAATTGTGGGCATCGAAATGCCGCAGGGATATTTAAAGGCACAGTCCGCTGTGCAGATGAAAAAGGGTATCAAGTCTGTAAAGCGGCTTGATGCAGTCAATCAGCTGCGGCGGGAAAACGCGCTGGCATATACTGCATTTTTGAAAGCCAACGGCAAGACTTATGTGGATGAATCCCTGCACGCAGACCATATCTTTATCCGCTATCCGCTGCTGGTAAAGAACCGGGAGGAATTCCGAAAGCGCGCAGAGGATGCGAAGGTGATCCTTGGTGAGTGGTTTGAGGCACCGGTTTATCCCGCGGACGCTTCTCTTGCCACATGGAAGGTAGACCCGGACACCTTGCCGGTAGCCATGGAGGTCTGCGCCCAGATGGTAAATTTGCCCACAGACGAGAAAAACGCGAAAAAAGTGATCGCATTCTTGAAAAAACAGCTGGATTTTATTTTGTAAGAGGTTGAAAAATCGTTCCCTTTCTGATAGCGGGAATACGGATAAGACCTGAAATGAAAAAGGTTTGCCCGATCATTTTGTATGATATCTGATATAGAAAAGAGGGGTGCATTTTGGTAGTATCTTTTGTAGTTGCAGCATATAACGCGCAAAATAGCATACGGCAGTTGTTTCAGTGTCTGGGGAATCAGACATATCCAAAGGAGCTAATTGAAGTTATTTTAGTGGATGGTAATTCTGAGGACAATACCAAGGCAATCATGGAAGAGTTTGCAGCAACTGCGCAATTCCGCCGGATTGTTATTCGGGATAATCCTAAGCGCACATTACCGTGTGGATGGAATGTGGCATTGTCAGAAGTGCAAGGAGAAGCTGTACTGAGAATTGATGCGCATGCTACTATGCCTGATGACTTTGTTGAAAAGAATGTGCAGCATATCAAAGCAGGAAAGGATATTTGCTGCGGAAAGGTTATCAGTAGTCTGGATAATGCAGATACTTTTGGAAAGACGGTCAATCTGGCAGAGAATTCTATGTTTGGTGGTGGCGTTGCCGCTTTCCGTCGCGCCGAGCAACCTGGATATGTCAGCACAGGTGCGTTTGCGATGTATCGCAAGGAAGTGTTCGATACGGTGGGCAGCTACAACGAATGGCTGGCGCGGACGGAAGATAACGAAATGCATTACCGCATGAAAAAAGCCGGATACCGTTTTTATTATGACCCTGAAATCGTTACATACCGTCAGACCCGTCAGTCCTTTGGGAAGCTTGTCAAACAGAAATATTTGAACGGTTATTGGATCGGATTAACAATGGGCGTTGAGGCTCGTTGCTTTTCTTTGTATCATTATGTTCCATTTGCTTTTGTGGTAGGTATTCTTTTAACATCAATTCTTACATTGTTTGGTGTGTGGCAGTTTGCTGCGTTGATGTGGTCTATGTATGCGGCTTTGACCCTTGCAATGTCGATTTTATCTGTTATTTCTAGTAAGGATCGCTCAATGTACTGCTTGTTACTTCCGTTTATGTTCTTGAGTCTGCATGTAGGTTATGGCGTCGGTACGCTAATTGGTTTGGTTAAGATGCCTGTTTGGAAAAAAGAATGTGAGAAAAATGATGGAAAAAGTATCGATTATTGTTCCTATATATAAGGTAGAGGCATATTTGCAGCGATGCGTCGATTCCCTTATGGGTCAAACATATCCGACGCTGGAAATCATTTTAGTGGACGATGGATCACCTGACGGCAGCGGTATAATGTGTGATACGCTTGCGGAAAAAGATGATCGCATTGTCGTGATTCATCAAGAGAATCAAGGAGTATCTGCTGCCAGAAACCGTGGCTTGGATGTAATGACCGGTGATTGGGTCTGCTTCTGTGATGGCGATGATTGGTATGAACTTGATTTTGTAGAAAAAATGCTGAAATGCGCCAAAGAGGAAAACGCAGACTATGTTATCTGCAATTATCAAATCGTATCCGACGGCAGCAAACCCATTCCTTCCAGCGGTGCCAATGGATTGGAAAGCGGCTGTGAACCCCGAATGGTTATTGCATGCGGACCGACTTCTTCTTGCACGCACATGATCCACCGGGAACTGTTCGACAACTGTGCCGCTTGGTATCCCGCAGGTTTAAGGCAATACGAAGAACTGCCTGTCATTCCTGTACTTGCAAAATCAGCAAAAAACATCGGTGTTGTGAGGGAAGCATTGTATAACTATTACCAAAGAGGCAATGGCACTTCGGCATCCAACTGTGGTACTGACAGCGAAGCAAACTTTTTTAAAGCCTGGCATTTGATGGCAGAAAGATTGGGAGAGGGATACGAGCAAGAAGTGGAGTATCACGCAATTTACGCTCTGCTTTACGGAGAGGTTTTGCAATTATGCAAGAATGGCGTCTCAACAGCTGATATCAAGGCGAAGATCAGCGGTTATCGGAAGATTTTTCCAAAGTTTAAAGAAAATGTATACCGAGTGAATTTGGGTACTGCAAGGCGTCTGTTTGTTTTTATGGCAGATAAATTCTTCATCAAGGGGCTGCGTTTACTGGCCTGGATTCACAGTAAAATAGTGAGTTGAAGATTTTTTTGGGATGTTTGGTGAAGGAGCGTTGTGGTTATGCAGATATTAAGGTATCTGTTTGCAAAGGTAATATGTAAACTAAAAAAAGATGACGAAGTAATGAGTAATATGTTTCGCAAAGAAGGAATGAAAGTTGGGAGTAATTGTCATATATATTCCAATATTGCAACTTCTGAGAGTTATTTAATCAACATCGGGGATAATGTAACAATTTCGAATGGGGTACAGCTTATTACTCACGATAACAGTATTTGTAAAGTGTTGCCAGAGTTTACGGATACATTTGGATATATTAATATTGGTGGAAATTCATTTATCGGTGCCAAAACGGTCATTCTGCCCGGAGTAAGTCTGGCAAACAATACGGTTGTGGGATCCGGTAGCGTAGTAACAAAGTCATTCACAGAAGAATGTATTGTCATTGCGGGGAATCCTGCGAAAAAGGTAAGTACGTGGGATGCATATATGCAAAAGCGCAGCGGAACTGGCGTGAATATTACGAATTGCCCTTCGGAAGTCGTAAGGGAAAAGGCGATTTGGAGCGCTGAGCAGGCAATGAAATCCAAATAAACGAAAGGCTTTCTGCCTTGATTGGCAATAAAAAATGAGGATAAACCATGATATTGAGTGTTATTATTCCGGTTTATAATGTTGAACCGTATTTAAATAAATGTGTGAGTACTGTGCTGCAGATGAAGACGGAGCTGGAAGTTGTTTTGGTAGATGACGGCTCCACTGACGGAAGCGGAAAACTATGCGACTGGTGGGCAGAGCAGAATGTGCGCATTAAGGTGATTCATCAGGCGAACGGAGGATTATCTGCTGCGCGCAATACCGGCATTCGCAACAGTAGCGGAGAGTTTGTAATGTTTTTGGATTCAGATGATTATTTGGATTCGAAGGAGGCAGATCGCATGATCGAACAGCGCAATGATGATGTTCATGTGCTTATGGGTCTATATCGTGAAGTTTATTCGGATAATGATGCGGGGCAAAACGAGAATAGTTATGCGTTTTATACGATGCGTGGATTGACAGATGTATCCGCCTTTTTGTCTGCGTTGCCCATTGATGGAAAAGGTTGCTTTATGACAGCGTGGCGTTTTGTGTGCCGTCGAAGCTTTTTGCTGGAGAATGCGCTGTTTTTCATGCCCGATATATATCATGAGGATGAAGAATGGAGCCAACGCATGTTTTCCTGTGCGAAAAGCATATTTGTTACACACTGTCATTTTTACCAGTACCGGCAGGCGAGGGCAGGCTCCATCATGGCGAGCGTAAAACCTAAGCGTATTTACGATCGGTTTATTATTATTCAATGTGGAACGGAAGTTATCCAAAGCTCCGAGACAAAGCAGGCTGTGCGGGAATATATTCTGAAGCAAATGGCATTGATTTATTATGCGAATCTGGTAGACTGTCACATCCTGGATGAGAAGGCAAAGCGGGAAGTTTGGCCGCAGTATAAACAGTATCAGTATTTGCTTGACTATCAAAATAATGCAAAAGGAAAAATCTTTTCATTTGTCCGCAAACTGGTAGGAATCAAAGCCATTTGTAATGTGTTTTCTTTGATGCATAGAATGAAGAAAAAACTATTGTAAAAAGGGGAACCAAGTATGGACAAATTCATTGATGCAAAGAAAATCGAGAAAAAAGTTGATCAGTATCTTATATTGCGTTTTTTGACATCCAACAAATGGTTAGCCTTCTTTTACGGTATTTTTCTGTTTCTGTATGAGTTAAAGTTCATTAGAGAGAATCTCTCGTCTGTACATCTTGTGCTGATTGCGTGGGCAGGCGCGCTGGTGGTATATAATGTTGTTGTGAGAAAACTTTGGAGGCGGCTTCCGTATTGGTTTTGTATTTTCGCCTTTGCTGCCTGTGCTGCCATTACCGTTTTGATCAATATGGAAACAGGACTGGTTACCAATGTAAAGTCCTGGGTGATGGTTGTTCTTCCCCTGTGCGCATTTTACCCGGTATGTCTGGAAGAAGATGAAAGAGATCGACAGAGAACCGTTTTAAATGTTTTGTCCGGTGCGGCAGTTGTGAGTTGCGTTGCGTCTGCGGTTTCGGTGTGGATGTACTTGCAGCGTTACTACGGAAGTTTTGCGCTTTTGGGTGTCGAGGATTTTGTGGGAGTTTTGTTCCTGCAGATCGATGAAACACTGACAACCACGATTTTGTATGGCATTTATGCGGACTCTAACCACGCTGCTGTGTATTCCCTTTTCTTTGCTGTGTATAGTGTGTTGTTGCTGTGCGCATGCGCCAAAGGATGCTACAAAAGAAAATGGATTAATGTTCTGGGCATAGCTTTTGCTTTGGTAAATTTTGCCGTGCAGGTATGCTTTTTCCCCCTTGCCAATTCCCGAGGTGCTTGGTTAGCTTTGCTGATTGCATTGCTTGTCGGTGCTTTCCTGTGGTTTGCTTTCTGCAGCTTAAAAAAAGTCAAGAATAGCATTTTAAGAGTGGTCGAATCCTTGCTCCTAGCACTATTGGTCGTTGCTGTTTTGTACATCGGTTTAGTAAATCTGCGTACAGGTATTTCACAACTGTCTGTTTGGCTTAATACCGACCATACGCTCCAGGTGGAGCCCAGCTCCCCGGCGGAGGTAGAAACAGCACCCAGCTCCCCGACGGAGGTAGAAACAGCACCCAGCTCCCCGGTGGAAATTGAAACGATCCCCCACGCAGCAGAAACTGAACCGGATGTACCGAAAGTGACGATTCCCCCGATATCGGAAATGGAGGAAGATAATTTCGGTAAGCAGGATGACGGAACCGGATCCGGTAGACTGGTGATTTGGAAGGATGCGCTGGAGCTGTTTATGCAAAAGCCTATCTTTGGTGTAGGCCCGGGTAATAGTCAGCATTACGCAATAAAATATGGTGTAGCGCAAAATAAGATTGCCGGTGGCGCGGATATTCATAACAGCTATTTGGATTTGCTGGTAGATTATGGTATTGTGGGGACATTGCCCATGCTCTGCTTCTGGCTATTGTGTGTGTTTGCGGTGTTAAAAAAAATCACCGGATCTTCAGAAAAATATGGGCTGTTTTACTATTTGAATGTTTTTTGCGTGCTGTTGGCAAGTGGCTCGGCGGCGTTGCTAAGCTGTATTATTGTTAGTACCACAGCGATGTATTATGTTATGCTTGTGATGACCAGTTATTTGGTGACCAAATCTGAGGCAAAGCCTTAAAAGGAGATCTTTGTATGAAGCCTTTGGATAATCGTGCAGAAGAGAATCCAATTTTTAGCATTATTGTACCCGTGTACAAAACCGAACAATATTTGCACCAGTGCGTGGAGTCCATTTTAGCACAGTCGTTTCAGAGTTTTGAGCTGATCCTGGTCGATGACGGTTCTCCGGATGGCAGCGGAGCAATGTGTGACCGATATGCCGAGTCAGACGAAAGGATCCGTATTGTCCATAAGGAAAACGGCGGACTCGTCAGTGCCAGAAAAGCCGGTGCTCGTTGTTGTATGGGCGACTATGTGATAAATGTTGACAGTGATGACTATATCACGGCGGATTTGCTGGAGAAGTTGGGCGATATCATTCGGACGCATAAACCGGATGTGGTTATTTATGACGGTTTTCGGTTTAATGAGGAAATGCGAATGGATTTCTGTGGAACGATGCCTGCCGGCTTGTATGCAGGTGACAAAATGTCACTTATCAGAGATAGTGTGATCCATGATAAAAACCATCAGATCGCAATTCAGTATGGGGTCTGCCTAAAAGCTGTGCGTCGTGATCTTTATTTAAAATATCAGATGTGTGTACCGGAAAAAATCAGCATCGGCGAAGATTTATCGATGACAGCGCCGCTACTTACGCAATGCGAAAGTGTATTTGTCTCCGGCATTCAGGGATATTATTACAGGGATAATCCCAAGTCTATTATGAATACATTCCAAAAAAGCGAGGTGGAGCAAATCCGACTGTTGTCTGACTATTTGCAGACAACAATGACAGCCGAATACAAATCGCGCATCGCTGCTTATGTAGTGATGCATTATTTCGATTTTTTGGATCGGGCCATGCAGCAACTGGATGGCCTTCGAAGCTATAGGGAATTGATTCGTGAAACGGCAGACCAACAGATCATGAGAAGCTTGAAACAGGCAAAGTGTACAAGCGCACGGATGATAGACCACCTGATATTCTGGCTGATGAGGCACCACTATTTTTCATTGGTTTGGATATTGCGACATATTAAAAGGAGAAAGATATGACGAAAAACCAATGTAGTGCGGGTGAGAAAAAAAGAGAATCTATGAGTGTTTTTGTTGGACGCATGAAGCGACATTTGATTCACCTGTTGCTGTATTGTTGCCGCGTTTTTCCCGTAGACAAAAATAAAGTGCTGATTATGAGCTATTATGGAAATGGCTTTTCTGACAATGGCAAAGCGATTGCACTGGAACTCTTAAAAAAGAATCCCGGGATGGATATTGTGTGGAGTGCGCGCAAAGACGCACAGAAAACCATTCCTCAGGGTATTCGATTTGTAGAGTATTGTTCGGCTAAATACTATTGGGAATTGGCTACTGCTGGTGTATGGATTGACAATTGCCGCAAGGGCAGAGAAGTCCTGAAACGCAAGAACCAATACTATATCCAGACTTGGCACGGAGCGGTTGCACTGAAGCGAATTGAAAAGGATGCTCAAGACAGTCTTTCTGCCGGCTATATTGCCGACGCAAAGAATGATTCTAAAATGGCGGATCTGGTATTGTCTGGCTGTGGGCTCTTTACTAAGCTGTGTCGAAGTGCCTTTTGGTATAATGGTGAGATTTTGGAGTGTGGCTCTCCCAGATTGGATGTGTTGTTCCATCAGACCGAAGAAACCCAAAAAAACGCTCGGGAAAAACTGGGTATCCCTGAAGAAAAAAAGGTGATCCTATATGCGCCAACATTCCGGGCGGATGGCAATATGGACTGCTATATTCAGAAATATGAGAAAATTTTGGCAGCAATTGAGGAAAAAAACCACGAGGAGTGGGTGTTTGCTATCCGGTTGCACCCCAATATTGCCGGTAAGGCAAGGGTTGTCGCCTATTCTAATAAACTGATCAATGCGACTGCTTATCCAGATCTGTATGATATCATCCCTATTTGCGATATTGTGATTTCAGACTATTCTAGTCTGATGTTTGAAGCCAGCTTACTCAATAAGCCTGTTTTCTTATATGCCACAGATATCGAGGCATACAGGGCTGACCGTGGATTCTACTTTGAACTGCAAGATACTCCGTTCCCTCTGGCGCATAGCGAAGAAGAACTGACCCGGAATATGGTGGAATTTGATCCGGAACATTATCAAGCAGAACTGTCAAAGTTCAACGCCCAGATCAACTATTTCGAAAAGGGAAATGCGGCAGAAATTGTGGCAAATAGAATTTTGGAAGTGATAAATAAATGAATAGAAATCATGGTGCACTGTTTAAGAATACAGTGATGCTGTATATCTTGACCTTTTCAAATTACTTTTTTAGCTTTATCACAGTTCCATACCAGACGCGTATTCTGGGGCCAGAGGTATATGGAGACATTGGTTTTGCTCAGGCATTAATGGTGTACGTTCAATTGTTTTTGGACTTTGGTTTTCTGCTCTCTGCCACAGAAGATGTTGCCAGAAACAGGAAGGATTCTAAAGAGATGTCCCGCATTATGTCTGCAGTACTGATTTGCAAATTGGTGCTTGCAGTGGTGGCGCTGTGTGTTGCAATCAGCGTGTGCCTTACAGTTGCGCGTTTTCGTGAGAATATGCTGCTGTACATGCTATTCTTTGCCTCTACTTTTTTTACCTGTTTGCTGCCCGACTTTTTGTACCGCGGCATGGAGAAGATGTCTGCCATTACTTATCGTACAGTAGCGGTAAAAGCATTTTTTACACTCGCTATCACCTTGTTGTTAAAGAAACCTGATCAGGTATACCTTATTCCTATATGCAGTACATTAGGCGGTGTGGGCGCGTGTGTGTGGGCGTATTTTGATCTTCATCGGAATTATGATGTTAAGATTGTTAGAGTCTCTGCGGAATATCTATGGAAAACAATGTGCCGTTCCGCGGGCTACTTCGTATCCCGTATCGCCTCGACTGTTTACAGTGCGACGAATACCATAATCATAGGTTTTTTGTATCCTGTAGGGAACACAGTGGGATACTATACCTCTGCAGAGCGGCTGACAAACACGGCCAGAAGTGCTTTGTCTCCAATAGCAGATAGTTTGTATCCGTATATGGTCAACAAAAAGGACTATCGGGTAATAAAACGCATCATGATGGTTTTAATGCCGATGATTATTGCCGGCTGTACGATTGTGGGCATTTATGCAGATTTTTTCTGTGTGCTGCTCTTTGGTGAAGAATTTGCGGGTGGTGGCATCTATCTGCGCCTTTTAATGCCAACTGTCGTAATAGCATTGCCAACTTATGTGTGTGGATTCCCTGTGTTGGGTCCGATGGGCCTAAGCAAGTACGCAAATCTGTCAGTCGTCATTGGTGCTATTTGGCATGCAGTGGTGTTGCTTGTACTGTATGCAGCGAATGCTATTTCGGCCGAGACCATTTGCTTTTCGACATGCGTAACAGAGTTTATAGTACTTTCGATTCGCGTAGGTGCAATTTTAGTGAAGTATAGATCAAAAGTGCAATAAAAAGGGAAATGGAAGGATATGAACAAATGGAGACAGTACGTGCAGCTGTAGTCGTTGGCGGTAGCAATGGAATTGGATTGGCGGTTACCAAACAGTTAATACAGAAAGGCTACCATGTTAATATATTGGACATTTGCGAGCCAGATGTTTATTTTGAAGAAGCTACATATTATTCGTGTAATCTGATGGATTTAGATCTAGATATGTTGGAGCGTTTCAGCACGGATCCCCAAGTGGAGATGTTAATGATTACCGCAGGAATTGGCCGCGTGGCAGATTTTGAGTATTTGCATACAGCAGAAATTGAAAAAGTGATGACCATTGATGTGGTTTCCGCAATTAAGATTATTCGAGTGTTCTATGATCGAATCAAGCAGGAAAGACCGTTTTACTGTGGTATCATGGGTTCTATAGCAGGTTTGGTCAGTTCTCCGATGTTTTCTGTATATGCTGCGGCAAAGGCTGGAATTTGCAGATTTGTTGAGAGCGTAAACATCGAGTTGGAGGCGGCAGGCGTTTCGAATAGAATCCTTAATGTGTCCCCAGGCTCAATAAAAGGAACCAAGTTTAATGGTGGAAGCAACGATCTGTCCCAAACGGAAGTCTTGGTAAAACAGATTGTGGAGCATCTGCTGAGATCTGACACACTCTTTATTCCGGAGTATGAGGAAATATATAAGGGAGTCATTGAAAAGTATAAAGCTGACGCACACGAATATGGAATACATAGCTATCAGTATAAAAAGAATTCCGGTCGCGCGCAAAACAAAAAAGGCGTCATAATTGGCTATTTATCAGGTACCTTTGATCTGTTTCATGTAGGGCATATTAACTTGCTGAAACGCGCAAAGGCTATGTGCGATTATTTAATCGTGGGTGTCCACCCAGATGCTTCCCATAAAGGTAAGGAGACATTTATCCCGTTTGATGAACGCAAGTCGGTTGTAGGTGCTTGTAAGTATGTGGATAAGGTTGTAGACTCCTGCAAGGAGGACAGCGATGCTTGGGAATTGTGGAACTTTGACCGTCTGTTTGTTGGCAGTGACTATAAAGGGACAGAACGGTTTAAACATTATGAGGCCTATTTTGAGGATAAAAATGTAGAGATTGTGTATTTTCCATACACTCAGGGAACAAGCAGCACTCAAATAAGGCAAAATATATTAGATAAAAAATAATAACTAGCTTATTCCTCGAATAAGTTATTTCGAATTGTGCATACCACAAGCAAAACAGAGGAATAGGAAGAAATCCTTATGTAAGGAGTAATTACAGCAGGAGATATTGCTATGCAAAAATGTAAATACATAAAACAAAAGATCTTGGAATAGGTATTATTGTTTACAGTTAGGATGGAGTAGATTTTTAGGAGATATCGGATGTGTTTGAAGTTAGGTCTTAAACAGAGGAAAGATGAATAAAGAGAAAATATGGATAGCTATTTCTGTACTGCTTGCCATCGGTCTGCTGATTTCCCTGTGTGGTTGACTGATACCCGGCAGAAACAACGATCCTGCGGTAGCAGAGCCAACACAGGAGACACAACATAACCTTCGTGTGCGGGATCTGCTAGGTATGGCCAATGCAATCAAAGGCAATTTGCTGTCGGCTCTGCAGGATCTCAAGGACGGTAATTGGGCAGAGCGAGAACGAAGCTGGAGCAGCTTGTGGAAGCGGCCAATACTGTAGATTTCAGTATTGTAGACAGCGAGGGTAAGATTGCGGGATATCTGGAAAAAGGAAATGAATTGCTAGCGCTGTATCATGAAAAGCCGGAGATCCTTTCCATGTTTAAGACCATGCTTGGTGGGAGGAAGACCGGCTGTATTTGATTGCTGTCCAAAATCCTTCCGAGATTCGTGCCTCAGGTGGCTTCCCCGGTTTTATAGGTATGCTTCGTATCGAAGAGGGCATTCTGACGCTGGGCGAGTTTTCAAGTGTAACAAACTTTTTAACGACCTGGCGTCTGAAGGATATCCAGATCACCCAGGAAGAAGTGGCACTGTTTCATTACCTAAGTGGTATTTAAACGCCCAGAGATGCGGACCTGTGTCCGAATTTTGCCCGGGTTGGACATATCTGGGCTTCCTCCTACGAGGAACGGCACAAGGAACCCATTTCCGGTGTGATCTCCTTAACACCGCATATCGTACAGCGGCTTCTATCCGCTTTTTTGCCCCCTGCCGGGAGCAGCGTGGGGGACTTCACGGCAACCAACGGCCAAAATATTACAGGCAAGACCTATAACGGCAGGCCACTTGGCTTTATGGATCGGTTTCTAATCAAACCCAATGAACCTATCAACGTGACTTATACGGTCACCACTGCACCAGGTGTGGATACCCCGCTAGTCATCAGCAAAACGCCCACTGCACAGCAATCTTAGACCTCACTTGAAATAGAAGAGACAGAAGGATAAGCATCTACATCTGTCGTGGAAGAGATAATACTGCATAACGCTATAGTCTTAATGTGTAAAGGGCGGTGGCTTCGTGTCACCGCCCTTTGATCAGTTGTAGATCAGTTTGGATAATACAATTTCCTCCGCTGCGTTGCGGATGTTGCTCATAGCTCCCACCCAGGCCATTTGATCTTTTGTTTTGAGTGCTTCGGTGATGCCTTGGGTTTTTGCCATCTGCTTGGTGATCAGCTCCATTTGGGCGTTGGCGGCATCGTCAATTTCGTTCAGATAAGCTACCAGTTTGCCATCGAACAGTAATGTGGTATAGTATGCTTTCTTGTGTTCCCGGAGGTAAGTATGGCGCATTCTGCCGTACTTGCCGTACTGGGGCGCTTCTTCTTCCGGGAGTTCCAGGTTGGGATAGTACATTCCATCCTCTCCTAAGTGGTAGGTGCCTCCCATTTGTTCGTACAGTGATTTCATGATATGTCCTCCTTAAAGTGTGATTGCGGCTATGTATTGCACGGTCTGTACGTGACCCATGGCAATACGATTATGCCTATCATATCTCACTGTTCGTACGGGACATTTTTTCTTGACCATCTGGCCGCCGACAGAACCGGCCTCGCGGGAAGTCAGGTGGCCGTTGTAACCGTTGGTCAGGTTAACACCGACCTCGGAAGCAGCCTGCATCTTGAAGCGGTCCATTGCCTCGCGAGCCTGGGGAATATTGATCTGGTTGTTATTCTTGTTGCTCATGTTCGTTCTCTCCTTTTCGTTTATCCCGGAAAGCAGATACTTTCCGGTTGGAGAGTATCTTTTCTTTCCGCAACCATAGCTTTGCCGAAAACGGGAGAAAAACACATAGTTCTTTTCGGAAAAATGCGTAAATTTTGGAAGTAAAAATGTAATTGCCTGCAGCAGAGAAAGGAGCTTAGTATTTTTTGTTCTTTTTGTATAGAATATTCAGACCTTTCAAAAGCAGATCCTTTTCAAGAATAATGGAACGCTTGCAAAGGGGCGTAATAAACTGCGCCAGACCGCCGGTGGCAATGAGCGTGCAATTGTGCCCAAGTTCTTCTTCGATACGCTCGACCAGCCCGTCGATCATAGCAGCGGTACCATACATCATGCCGCTGCGCATGCAATCCACGGTGTTTTTTCCAACTACTTTTTTGGGCTGATCCAGGCTGATACCCGGAAGCTGTGCCGCACGGCGGACCAACGCATCCAAAGCGGTTTTGACACCGGGGATGATCACGCCACCTACATACAGATTTTCAGGTTCAATTACCTCAATGGTAGTAGCGGTACCAAAATCCATCAGAATCAGCGGCGCTTTGTATTCAGCCAGGGCAGCAACCGCGATGACGATCCGGTCACTTCCCAATTGAGAAGGAACTTCCACATGAATATTGAGCCCGGTCTTGAGTCCCGGCCCGACTACCATTGGCTGCTTTCCGATGACCTTGATCACACCGGTTTTCACAGAATTAAACACCTGAGGCACAACAGAGGAAATGATACAGTCGTCAATATCGTCTTTGCAGACCCCGAAAGCCTCCAGCATGCTCTTGATTTCCACACCGTACTGGTCGGAGGTCCGTGTGCGATCGGTAGCGATCCGGGCCTTAAACAGGATTTCATCATTGCGAATACAACCGATCACGATATTCGTATTGCCGATATCAATTGCCAAAAGCATATTATTTTCCTCCGATCATATTGAGTTTTTCCAGCGCCTTGCAAACGATTCCTACAGATGCGGTGGCAGCAAGCAGCTCTACAAGAGCATTGATGCCCACAAAACTGAGGATAAATACCAAAATGTTTCTGCCGGCGATTAAATTCTGCAGATATGGGGTGTTTCCAAAGAGCAGTACAAGGGCAGCCATAAAGAATGCTGTATTAAACAGGGCGGCACAAAAGCCTGCTGCGTAGCCGGCATAACGAAGATGTACTCGATGCAAGCCCCGGTAAACAACGCCGGTCAACCATCCTGCCAAAACACGGGTTGCGAATCGCTGAAGAATTGTAAGCAGCGGATTGATTTCAAAAAGAATCACACCCATGGCGCTGGTTCCGCCGATGCCTACGCACTGCAGGCAGCTTGTGATACCGAATACCGCGCCAAGAAAGGCACCGCCTCCCGGTCCAAGAGCAACTGCTCCAATGGCTACGGGGATCATATTCAGCGAAATGGCCAGCGGACCGATGTTCAAATACCCCAATGGGGTAAAGGACATAACCAGCAGGATACCGCTGAGCATAGCCAGCAGCACCATACGCCGTGTGTCAACGCGTTTGATTTTCATGTTCAGTTACCTCCTGCTACCGTTTCGCCCCAGCGAATACAGCGCAATTTCACCTAAAACAGGTACTGTCATTATATTCAATAACAGTTTTGTTTTCAAGAAAAATTTCTGGCTTTACACTGTGCTGATTTGGGTCTATAATAACAAAAACAGATCCTTTTAAGGAGGCGCATCTATGCTGAAGGGAAAAACCGTACTCTTGGGTGTAACTGGCGGAATTGCTGCCTACAAGGCTGCGGCACTGGCATCTGCTCTTGTGAAGCTGCATGCCTGTGTGGAAGTAATTATGACCCGCAATGCCACGGAATTTATTGCGCCACTGACTTTTGAACAGTTGACCGGCAACCGTACAATGGTAGATACCTTTGACCGAAATTTCGTGCATCAGGTGGAACATATCTCGGTTGCCCAAAGAACAGACCTTGTGATCATCGCACCGGCCACCGCGAATGTCTGCGCAAAGCTTGCCCATGGCTTAGCGGATGACATGCTGACAACCACGGTACTTGCCTGCAAGTGCCCCAAGCTGATTGCTCCGGCTATGAATACGAACATGTATGAGAACCCCGTGACCCAGGATAATCTGGAGATTTTGCGAAAGTACGGGTGGCAGGTGATCATACCGGCATCCGGCCGCCTGGCCTGCGGTGCGGTCGGTGCGGGAAAACTGCCGGAACCGGAAGATCTTCTGCAATATATTCTGCGTGAAATCGCAATGCCCCATGATTTGACAGGAAAAACCGTACTGGTTACAGCAGGCGCAACTCAGGAGTCATTGGATCCTGTCCGCTATCTGACCAATCACTCCACCGGAAAAATGGGATGTGCCATTGCGGAAGCGGCTATGCTTCGGGGTGCGGATGTGATTTTGATTTGCGGCGCGGTAAGCGCCAGGATCCCGCCCTTTGTAAAGGTTGTGAAAGCTGTTTCTGCCCATGAAATGTTTGAGGCAGTGACGCGGTACGCACAGTCAGCCGACTATATTTTCAAAGCAGCCGCTGTGGCGGACTATACACCGGCGAGCTACAGTGACGATAAGATGAAAAAGAAGGACGGCGAACTGAGTATTCCGTTGAAGCGTACAACGGATATCCTGGCGTGGCTGGGCGCAAACCGGCATGACGGACAGGTCATTTGCGGTTTTTCCATGGAAACCAGGGATATGCTGGAAAACAGCCGTGCCAAGCTGCTTAAGAAGAATGTGGATATGATTTGCGCCAATAATCTCAAGCAGGAAGGCGCAGGATTTGGTGTTGATACCAACGTAGTGACGATCATCACCAAAGAAGATACGCAGGAACTACCGCTGCAATCCAAGCAAAGTGTAGCCCATGCAATTTTGGATAAAGTAAAGGGTTTATGCAGGTAAGCTTATGCATGATGTATTCGTCAGTTACTCCAGTCTAGATAAGCCGACAGCGGATGCCATCGTCCATTATTTGGAGGAGCGGGAGATCCGCTGCTGGTATGCGCCCCGGGATATCAAAGCGGGGGAGAAATGGGAAGAAAGGATCATGGATGCCATCCAGGATGCCAGAATTTTTGTGCTGATCTATTCCCAAAGGTCCAATGTTTCCAAACAGGTAATGAATGAAGTGGGAAATGCCTGCTCCGCAGGCTGCGTGGTCATCCCCTTCCGGCTGGATGAATCCCAAATGAGCAAGGGTCTGGCCTACTATCTCCACAGCGTACACTGGCTGGATGCCACCAATGATGATCTGCAGGCAAACGCGGCGAAGCTTTGTACTACGGTGAAAGCGATCCTGGGTGGAGAACAGCCGCCTCAGCCGCCCAAGCGGGAAACCCCAACACCCCCTGCCCAGCCCGAACCACCGAAACGGAAAAATGCCTGGAAACGGATCTTAGCCTTTGTTTTGGCTGTGATGTTGGCGGCGGGAGGTTTTTTCCTTGCGAAAAACGCGCCGCAGGATGCGTATTTCTTCTGCATTTCCCATATCGGATTGCTCTTCTATCCCGGCTTTGGCGATATGCTGTTTTCCAGCGAAAGAGAACAGATCGTGCTGCAGGATCGCAGCAGCGGCCAGCTGGTATCTGTATCTGTAGAGAATCCCTACAGTATGAATTGGGAAGCGGAAAACCGGATGGAAAACCCGTTGGAAACCATGCTGATTCAAACGGCGGGCAATCCTTATGCGTTTTTTGTAGACAATCTTGCGAAGGAAATTGACATCTTCAACCGGGAACGGTGGGAGTGGGTAGCAGAGAATGTACCGATCGCCGGCTTGAAAGAATCAGAAGTCACACATAGCTATTTTTATTTCAACCCGCACATTCTGGCGGACAGCGAGTCGCTGGAAACCGCTGTGATCCTTTTCTATGATGCAGACCCGGAAGTGGATTGCCTGTCCAAAATAGTCACGGTTTCCCCTGAAGGAATTACAGATCTTGTGGACATATCCCATTTAAATCTGATCAACTTGATTTGCGTGTTTGAAAATTACGGGGAAAATGCGCCTGTGCTGATGATGGACAGAAAAAAGCATCCCGTTCTGATTGACTTGGAAGATGGAAATGTGATCTCTACGGATATGCACACCATCTATGAGGAATATCTGCCCAATGCCGCGGTCGACCACTATGTGATCAGCCCCAACAAGCGGTATGTGATCTTCCGGGATATGACCTATGATACATTCGGTGACCGGCTGACCGTTTGGGATATGAAGACCGGCAACAGGGTGTTTACCCATGAGGAACCGCTTCTGTGTGATATTTATTTTACAGATGATAACATGCTGATCTACTATGACCATCTGAAAAAACAGGTGTTCTCTTTGGATCCGGAAGGAAAAGGAAAACCGGTGTGTCTGATGGACGAAGATGATTTTGAACGCGGCAAGCGCTATTTGGATGTCATCACATCCTTTTACTATTCGCCGGAACAGCAGGTCTGCTTCTTCGTTTCCGTGTCCCCCGGCTTTATGGATAAGGGGCGCAACTTTATGGTAACAGCCACAGACGCAAAGGGTAAGGTCCTGGCGAAGAGTGACAAAATTTTTGTTGAGAACTGGAACGTTTCTTCCTCGCTCTATGCTACGGAAGAAGCAGTGATTCTGACGATCACACCGAAAAATGATGGGTATGCTACGGACGAAGAACATACTGCCATTTACCGGGCTTTGTATACCGTGGATGTGGATGGCAAGCTGCAATTCAAAGATTCCTACAACAATTAAAAGCCGAAAGAGTGCCGCCGGGTCGACCCGGCGGCACTCTTTCGGCCATTGACGAATGGGAAAAGGCGCGATACAATAATCAAAAGGAGGGATTCTATGCCTTTCGAGATCGTAAGAAATGATATTACAAAAATGGCCGTGGATGCCATCGTGAATTCTGCCAATCCCCGGCCCATCGCGGGCCTGGGCACGGATTCTGCCATTCATGAAGCGGCTGGACCGGAACTGCTGGCGGCCAGGCAGAAGATCGGCAGCATTGCTGTGGGCTATGCCGCCATCACACCGGCATTCGGCTTGCAGGCGAAGTATGTGATCCATACTGTGGGTCCGGTGTGGGACGGTGGCAGCTATGGGGAGGAAGCGCTGCTGCGCAACTGCTATGACAATTCATTGAAATTGGCAGTAGAGCATCGTTGCAACTCCATTGCGTTTCCGCTGATCGCTACCAACAATTACGGCTTCCCCAAGGACAAGGCGCTGCAGATCGCCATTTCCGCCTTCAGCGCTTTCTTACTGGAACATGAGATGCAGATCTACCTAGTGGTCTTCGACCGGACTGCATACCGCCTTTCTGAGCAGCTGTTCCACAGCGTTGCCAGCTACATTGACCAGCATTATGTGGACGAATGGGAAAAGGCAGTATACGGCCCGAAGGGGAATACTGACCGGCAGAGAATGGACCGTCGCCAGGATATGAATCTTTACAAAGGCCGTGTCTGTGAGGCGGCTATGGCCCCCTGCGCACCGATGCCGAAACCGAAAAAGGCATCCCTGGCGGAGCTGCTGAAAAAAGCGGATGCTGGATTTACCGAGACACTTTTTAAGCACATCGATAAAACCGGAAAGAAAGACTCGGAAATTTATAAACGGGCCAATCTTTCCAAGCAGCATTTTTCCAAGATCCGCAATAATCCCAATTACAAGCCTACCAAGGCGACGGCCCTTGCCCTGGCCGTGGCGCTGGAGTTGGATTTGGAAGAAACAAAGGATCTCATTGGCCGGGCAGGCTTTGCCCTGACCAACAGCAGCAAGTTCGACCTGATCGTGCAATACTTTATTGAGCAGGGCAACTACAATGTGGTGGAAATCAATATGACGCTGTACGAGTTTGATCAAAGCCTGCTGGGAGGAAAAGAATGATATACACGAAATTGACCAAGATGGCGATCAAGCTTTGCTTCGAGGCACATAAGGATCAAGAGGATAAGAGCGGCATGCCCTATGTGCTGCATCCGTTCCACTTGGCAGAACAAATGGAAGACGAAGATACCACCGTTGTGGCGTTGCTGCACGATGTGATCGAGGATACAGACTATACCCTGGAGGATCTAAAGAAGATGGGTTTTCCACAACAGATTCTGGACGCGCTGGCGCTGCTTACCCACGAAGAAGGTGTGCCGTATATGACCTATGTGGAAGCGATCAGCCATAACCCTGTTGCCACAGCGGTGAAGAAAGCGGATCTGCGGCATAACAGCGACCTTTCCAGGTTGGATGTTGTCGATCAGAAAGCGCTGGACAGAACAGAAAAATATCGGCGCGCCTTGGAGTTGCTGGAAAAGTCCCCTGACAGTTGACCAATTGAACATCAAAACCTCCTATAATGTGGGTGTAACAAAAAACACCGTACATTACAGGAGGTAATTACTATGAAGAAGAATCTGACAGAGATCGTTTTTATTCTGGACCGCAGCGGCTCCATGGCAGGACTGGAGGGCGATACTATCGGCGGCTTCAACGCTATGGTGGAAAAGCAGAAGCAAGAGCTGGGAGAAGCGTTGATCAGCACAGTGCTGTTTGACAATGAGAGCGAAGTGATTCACGACCGTGTGGATATTCAGAAGATCCGGCCCATGACCCGGGATCAATACTATGTGCGTGGTTGCACAGCCCTTTTGGATGCGGTGGGCGGCGCGATCCATCACATCGGCAATGTCCATAAATACGCCCGGGAAGAAGATCGCCCGGAGAAGACTCTCTTTGTGATTACTACCGACGGCATGGAAAACGCCAGCCGCAAGTATACCTATGAGAAGCTGAAGGCTATGATCGAGCGTCAGAAGGAAAAATACGGTTGGGAATTTTTGTTCCTGGGTGCCAATATCGATGCGGCAAAGGAAGCTGCCCGCTTTGGCATTCAGGCAGACCGGGCCGCCAACTATCATGCCGACAGCAAGGGCACCGGGGTGATCTACGAATCCGTCAATGATGCCATCTGCCATGTACGCAGTTGCGCCGCGCCGCTGGCCGCTGATTGGAAGAAAAATGTGGATGCGGATTACCAAAAGCGCCGCAAGTAATGCAATAACGGCACAAAAATACCCATCGGAACAGCCGGTGGGTATTTTGTGTTAGTATAGCAGATAAAAAACGAACTTTGCCGTGAGACCTTTTCGTCCGGCAGTTCGACCGGCTGATAACGGATCCGCTCCTGGGATAGGGTCAGATACGGAATTCCGTTTTTACCCGTAAGGAACAATGCATATAAAAATGTTGCTGCATTTTGTGACTTTCTCACAGCAAAGCTAAGAAAAGTACGCTATACTGTGAACACAAAAAGGAAGGAGACTGACAGTATGCAGCCGTTCAGTGTGAAAGAATACTTAAGTTTGAAAATGCCTTCGGAAGAAACTCCGGTCAGCGATGAAAAGCGCATCCGGCTGGCACTGCAGGCCCTGGGCTATGAGCAGGTAACGATTCCGTTGAAGCAATTGCGCAGGCTGTACCCGCTGTGCAGGAATGCCGGCTTTGATATTACCGTTACCCTGGTGAAACGGCAAAAGGATTGGGTCCTTACCCATGTGGAAGCCGGGGATCAGCGCCATCATCATTATGGTCTGGCAGTGGACTATGGCTCCACCACGATCATTATGCAGTTGGTGGATCTGACATCCGGCGCAGTGGTGGGAGAAGAAAAACTGCTCAACGGGCAGGTAGCTTACGGCACGGATATTCTCAGCCGGATCACCTGGTCGCTGGAGGATGAAAGCCATGCGGATGTACTGCAGGCAGCCACGGTGGAAACATTCCAAAAACTGATGGATATGCTGACGGAATCCACCGGGATCCACGCCAAACAATGCCCTGTGATGATTCTCTCAGGCAATACTACGATGATCCATTTTCTTTTGAAACTGAATGCCTGGACAGTGTTCGCTTCTCCTTACGCACCGGTGGTGTCCGACCCGGGCTTCTTTTGGGGAGAAGAACTGGATATGGATTTTGAGGGACTGATATACATGATTCCTGCAGCATCCAATTATATCGGTGGAGATATTGTCAGCGGTCTTCTAAAACTGGATCTGCATAAGAAAGATGAAATAGGCCTGTTTTTTGACATCGGCACCAACGGCGAGCTGGTGGTCGGCTGCAAGGATTGGATGCTGGCAGGGGCGGGGGCGGCCGGTCCGGCGCTGGAAGGGTATATCAGCCGGTTCGGCATGCGGGCAGCGCCGGGTGCGATAGATAAAGTGCGTATTGAAAAGGATGAACTTCACTTTACCACCATCGGCGGAGAAAAACCCGTGGGCATCTGCGGCAGCGGTATCATTGACCTCATCGCGCAGATGCGTTTACGGGGGTGGATCGACATTTCCGGGGAATTGGTACCGAACGCATCGGGCAGGATCCGCTATATAGAAGAGGAAGCGCAATACGGGGCGGTCTATGCTACGGAAGAAGAATCCGCCACGGGCCAGCCTCTGTATTTCTCTCAAGGGGATATCCGGCAGTATCTGGACACCAAGGCGGCAGCCTATACCATGATCGAGTGCCTGCTGGAATCTGCCGGGATCGCTGTGGAAGAAGTGGATCATTGTTACTTGTCCGGCGCGTTTTCGGCCCACTCCGATTTGGAATCTGCCATTACGGTGGGTATTTTCCCGGACCTTCCCAGGCAGAAGTACACGGCCATTGCCAATACCTCCCTGGACGGAGCGAGACTTCTCCTGCTGAACCGAAGCAGATTGGAGGAAACGGTATTTCTGGCGGAAAATATGTACTGCGTACAGTTTGCATCGATTCCCGATTTTCTGGTACGGATGCAGGCGGCGAAATTTATCCCCCATACGGATATGGAAAAATATCCCAGCATACAGGAAAAACTGGCAGCCGTTAACTGAAGAAAATAAAAATGGAGCGAAGGTCGATCCTTCGCTCTATTGCTGTATTTACCAGTTTCTGTCCTCGTAGGGAGTGTCCTCAAAGCCCTTGGCCTGCAGCTTTGCGACCATGCGGTCCAGCACGCCCCGCCACAGTTTCTGGAACCACTGGGTCTTACCGAACCACTTTGCCATATCCGTTACCTCTCTCTATCTATAATGTTTCCCAGGGAAAGAATCAAGAAGCCGGGCCGGTGGGATATATGGAAATACCCCAAGGCCTGCGGCACTTGGGGCATTCTTTTGTTATACATAGGGATAAACCGTATAGGTTCCGTCGTCGTTCTTTTGGGTATCTTTTTCAGAGAGATCCCTTACAAAAATATGTCTTTGCCCATCATATTTCGCAATGGGTTCCGGTGTGATCTTTTGGAAGCCGTTCTTTTGGAAGTTGCCTGCGCTGAACCGGTTTTCCGGATGGATGGTTGCGGCTATGTTGCGCTTGCCGACGGTGGCTGCCCAGGAACACAGAATCCGGATCAAAGCATCCTGCAGACCAAAACCGCGGTAATCGGGATCTACAAACACCGTATCTAAGATACACTGGCCTGCATCCGCATAGGGAAGCCCCTGCGCCTTTAGGTCCGCGTTGATATCCTGGCGTGTATTGGGATTCAGAATAGCACAGGCAAATGCCGCGATCCTGTTTCCGTCACAGACCTGTACACAAGCGTAATCCCTGGGATTATCCAGCGCGGCTTGGATCTCAGCTTCGCTGGAGGGGAAAAACCACTGGGGCTCTTCCATAGAAGATACCACACGCTGCTGCAGGGCCAAAATATCGTCCTTGTCGTTTCGCTGAGAGCGGATGATCCGAAGCACCTTTTTCTGCTGCCCTTTGTTGCGGAACTCAAAGAAACCGTATCGGCAGGCAGGATCGCAGATATACGATACATAGTTCATCAGGTACTCGTTGACCTTCTTTTTATAAGTCCGGGGCCATAGGGATTTTGTCAGTTCCAGCTGTTCAAGAGAAAAGTCGTAATTGCCACAGGTAAAGGTGGTCAGGTAATCGATGAATTCCTCGCAGGTAAAGCGGTTTCTCTGATGAATGGAGAGCAGCCACTTCTTTTGCAGCAGAAAGTCATTCTCATCCGGCAGGAAGCAGGCAAAAAGCTCTTCCTTTTGGATATAGGGATTGAACATGAAAGAAAGAAACCGCTGCTGGAACAGCTGATCGATATTGCGGATATTCACAGAGTTCAGAATCACATATACCACTTCAAAATGGTTGATATAGGTGTCAATGTCAATGAAATCAATGGCGGATTCTTTTTTGTCTTCGTCATAGATCCCGGTGTCGGTAGAAACCCGCAAGTGGCGGTAATTCTCTACGCCCTTATTCTCCCGGCGGCACTTTTCCAGCCACTGATACACCCGCAGGATCCGCTCGTTATTGCCAAAATCGTTGCTGATATTATATACAAAATTTGCTCTGGAGATCTTATTTTGGGAGTGGGTTTCCGCTACAAAAACGCACAAAGTGATCACAATGGTAATCATTGCCCAAAACCACTCTTCCGTAATAAAACGGACAATGACTGACCATGCCAGGATAAGCATCTTCCACATAGAGATCACCTCTTTCAGCAAAAATTATATGCCCAATCCGGATATTTGTCAACATGAACACAAGTGTGCCGGGCGTTCTGAAAAGAAAAGCAGCGGAGTGATATCCACTCCGCTGCTGAGATCAAGGATTGTCAAATCCACCATCCTGGCTGTGGCAGCGCCATAGTCTGTCGATTCCTTTATTCAAGCCTTTCCACAAACCGTATTTTTCTAAAGAAAGGACCATGTACTGGGAGCAGGACGGCTCGAACGGCACTTATTTCGGACAGAAGCAGGGACAAACCGCTGATAGATCCGCACAAGACAAATCATAATTCGCTTCAGAAACAGCAGTACGACAGCCAGCGCACCGACCAAACACAGATAAAACGCGACCGCAGGCACGATGTTGAGCGTGATCAGCAGGGAATACACACTGCAGATCCCGCCAAGGAAAACAGCGGTGAACAGCAGAATTTTCCACCACCGGATAACGGGACGGATCAGCTTTCGTGTATAATTCGGGCCGCGTGGATCCAAAGCGTCATCTGATCGCAGCGCCTGGTCGAGGGTATTGGTATTTTCAAAACGGATTTCACGCATAGAAAAGGACCGATCCTGTTAGAAATGTCGATGATTTTGGGCAATGTAAATACGCTGTGCCGGTTTACCAATCAGCAAACCGGGTTTTCTTTTTTGGGGAGAATATCCAGGCGGATCACAGCAATTACCACCGACGCAATCACCAGCGAATCCGTAAGCATCCCGGCGATACTTCCCATGTAAATGTTGTAAACCAACCAGCAGGGGTTGCTGATTAGATTCAAAATGCGAATGGTTTGAGGGTTCTTAATTCCCAGGGCAACAGAGGAAATCAGTTTGGCCAGCACGACGAAAATACTGATCGGGCCGTGCCACGATAATGCGCCAATGGCTACGAACATGCATGCAAAAGCGATTTGAAAGGGCAGGGTGCTTTTTCCTTTCTTGATTCGGAAATAATAGCAACCGTTGGTCAGGCAGCTTGCAAGATTTGCGAGCATACCCGTATAGCCTCCAAGCAATAGATAATGGATGGAGGAAAGAAACTCGTTGCCGATCTTAGAAATCACAATATGTTTATATTTTTTCTGTTGCATTCCGATAACAACAACAATTGTACCTAAAAAGCCGATGGCTTGCGCGATGATCTGAATTGTCGCGGAATCAGGCATAAGAACCACTTCCAAAAAACAAGTTTTCGTTATCATAACACACCGGCGGGAAAAAGTAAATCCTGCGGTATAATCTCCGTCAGTTTACAGATACTAACAGCGTAATTTGTAAAATTATTGTAGGGGCGGATGCCTACATCCGCCCGTTACGGTTTTGCGAAATCAGGGCGGGACGATGTGGGCATCGTCCCCTACGAAATGTCTGTAAAAAGGAGAAAGATATATGAAAGCAACAGGTATCGTCCGTCGGGTGGACGATTTAGGAAGAATTGTAATCCCCAAAGAGATTAGAAGAACTTTGAAAATCCGTGAGGGCGACCCGCTGGAGATCTATACGGAAAAGGATGGGGGCGTAATATTTCGGAAGTATTCACCCATGGGGGATCTGCAGGAGTTCGCGTCTCAGATGTGTGAGGCCATCGGGACAAACACTGGCTGCATCGCGGCGGTGTCCGACAGGGATTCCATCATTGCGCTCCATGGCGCACCGAAACGGGAACTGATGGACAAGCCAAATTCGCAGGAACTGGAGAAGCTTATGGAGCAGCGGAAGAATTACCGCTTCCGTCCCGGTGATTCCCTCATCCGTGCCAGTGAGGGCTCGGATAAGTATTATTTGGGTGTGGCATCTCCCATTCTGTCCCAGGGGGATCTGATGGGCTGTGTGATGCTGCTGATGAATGAAAACAGCCAGCCTTTGCAGGAATCCGATCAAAAGCTGGCGCAGACGGTGGCAGGCTTTTTGGGAAAGCAGATGGAAAGCTAAAAATATCTCGCATCCATAAAGGATGCGAGATGTTTGTTTATACAGCTTCCTTGATTTTTTGTGCGATCTGGCAGTTTGCCGCGTGGGGACAATCGGGATAGGCACAGTCTGCGTTGATTTCCGTACCTGCGATCTCCACTTCTACCATGCGGCCTTGATCCAGCGCCCGGCAGTAGCCGGAAAGAAACAGTTCTTTTTCCACTTTATTCCTCCACTGTGACGCAGAAACCCATGGGAGCAATATTCAGGTAGCCGGGTGCGACGGTATGCAGATTATGACCGTAGAGCAGCTTGCCGCCAGGGATCTCCCAATCGGAGTCACTGTGGTTCAGATAGATGCGCACATGGGTGCCGTTCAGGCTGCGGCTGAAGCCCAGCTTGCCGTTCCAGTTGCGGAAGAAGTGGGTGTCGCCCAGGCGCAGAGCTTCCTGCTCTTTCCGCAGCCTACCCAGGCAGCGGAAATGCCGCAGCAGCTGGGGATCTTCCCGGTACCAGGGGTAGGGGCGGCGGTTAAAGGGATCCTTGTGACCTTCCATGCCTGCTTCGTCCGCATAGTATAGGCTGGGAGCACCGGGGAGCATGTACTGCAGGAAGGTGGCCATCAGCAGCCGCTCTTTGGCCAGTTTCAACTGTTCCGGACTCAGGCGGCGGTTTGCCTGCTGCTCCCGGCTGCCCTCAAAGGAATCGACCAGTGCCGTCAGAATTCGCGGGGTATCGTGAGTGCCCAGCAGGTTCATATTGCAGGCCACTACCTGGGGCGGATAGTTTTCCAGGATGGTCATAACGGTGTCTTTGACCAGATTGCCGTCATCTTCGCCCCGAAGGAACTTCACAATCGCAGTGCGGAAGGGATAGTTCATAACGGAGTCCAGCATACCGTCTACAAAGTAGCGGCGGCGCTGG
Source organism: Faecousia sp. (assembly GCA_045578895.1). Lineage (GTDB taxonomy): Bacteria > Bacillota > Clostridia > Oscillospirales > Oscillospiraceae > Faecousia. The sequence continues at coordinate 32,102 of JAZNLC010000109.1, forward strand.
CCGTAGGCCATTTTGTTGGAGGCATCCTCCCAAACCTCACCGATGAGCAGGGCGTCGGGCTTGATTTGACGAATCCGCTGCTTCAAAAGCAGTGTAAAGGCATCGGGCAGCTCGTCCACCACATCCAGGCGGAAACCGTCGGCACCCAGCTTCAGCCAGTGGGCTACCACGCTGTCTTCGCCGGTGATAATGTATTCCAGGAAGGCAGGGTCCATTTTTTGAACGGTGGGCAGGGTGTCGAAATTCCACCAGCTTTGGTAGGAATTGGGATAGTTGTGAAAGTTGTACCAGCTGTAGTAAGGAGACTCCTTGGACTGATAGGCACCTACACCGGGGAAATGACCTTCCCGGTTAAAGTACAGGCTGTCGGAGCCGGTGTGGGAATACACACCATCCAGAATTACCTTGATGCCTAGCTTATGGGCCGCTTCACACAGGGCGGTGAAGTCCTCCTCTGTGCCCAGCATCGGGTCGGGGGTCTTATAGTCGCCGGTATCGTAACGGTGGCTGGAGAAGCTTTTACTGATGGGGTTCAGATACAAAATGGTAGCACCCATGGAGGCAATATAGGGAAGCTTGGCCTGAATACCGTTGAAGTTGCCTCCATAGAAGTCGTTATTGAGCACTTTGCCTTCGGCAGTGGGCCGCCACTCAACCTCTTCATCCCAGTTTTTATGCACGGTATAAGGCTCCAGCTTGCCGGTAAGGTCACATGCACCGTCTTTGTAGAAACGGTCGGGGAAGACCTGGTAAATGGTGGCACCCTTGGCCCAATCGGGGGTGGTAAAGTCTGCCGGAATACAGCTGACCTGCCACAAAGAGCCTGCTTCCATATTGGTGTCGTTGCCGTACTTAAACAGCCGGAAGGCATTGCCGGGAGTGAAGACCCGGAAGTAATAGAAGTAAAGGCCCGGCTGCTTTAAAGAAAAGGTGCCGGCAAAAATATCGTAAGATCCCCGGCGCTCTGCGAGGGTCATATTTGCAACGACTTCCTCACTGCTGCTGTCCAGCCGAATCATGCATTGCACTGCTGTGGCGCCCACGGTAGTGGGGATATGGATCTGCAGGGTGCAGGCTTGATCGGGGATGAGAGTGCCAAAGGGATCTTTATGGCTTAGACTTTTGGAATCAAATAGAATTCGCATGGAACGCTCCCGTAGTTTTCATTATTTCACAGGTAATAGAATACTAGATTTCCTGCAAAAGGTCAAGAAAAAAGCACCGAAGTGATGGACCTCGGTGCTTTTTGTATTACAGGTTCTTTTCGTACTCGGCGATGGATACTACCTGACCGGTGAGGCGGGATTCCTCTGCGGCAAAGCCGGTGATGTGGTTTTCATAGGAGGTGCGCACCTCGCAGATGGAGTCGCTGGGAGTTTCGCCCCGCAGCAGGCTGAGAACATCGATCATGATGCCGGTGTCGCCGCCGCCATGACCGGAGGTGATGTCGTTGCCAACCAGAGGAATATCGATCTCTTCCCATTTTTGGGTCTCGAAAGAGAACAGATGCAGCTTTTTTTGATCCTTACTGCTGAACATCTCGCCTTCGGTGCCGTACAGATGGAGGGTGCGGCAGCCTTCATTGAAGGCATTCATGGTGAAGGACATGGTGCAGCCGTCCTCGTATTCCAGATTGACCACCTGATGATCCACAACGTCGTTGTCGCAAGCGTAGACGCAGCGTCCGTAGGGGCCGTTCTTGATGGCTTCTACCACTTGCTCGTCGGTGGGCATCTCGTTGGTTTTAGCAGCGGTACGGCGGAGCCAAACATTATCACTTTCGCAATACAGCTTGACAGCGTTGTAATAGCAAGTGTCGGCTACGGGACAGCCTTCAATGCAGCGGTCAGGCGCGCCTTCGGGCTGGTTCGCCTTTGTAAAATGGCCCAGACTGCCAAAGGATTGTACCTGCTTGCACTTTTTGCCCAGTATCCACTGGTAGATATCCATATCGTGGCAGCACTTCGCCATGATCATGCAGGTAGATTCCTTGGAGTTGCGCCAGTGACCTCGGACGAAGCTGTGGCTCTGATGGATGTGTCCCACGTTCTCCATACCGATTACGCTTATGATTCTGCCAAGACGGCCAGAGTCGATGATGCTCTTGATGGTTCTCCAGAACGGGGTAAAGCGCAGCACGTGGCAGACAACGACCTTAACGCCCTTCTTTTCCGCAGCTTCGGTGATGCCCTTGCACTCCTGAGGAGTGGGAGCCATAGGCTTTTCCAGCAGCAGGTGGTAACCTTTGTCGATCAGCGCCAGAGCAGGGGCGTAGTGCATATTGTCCTGGGTACCGATGATGGCGAAGTCAGCCAATTTCGGTTGGGCAGCAAGCTCTTCCCAAGTGGTATACAGACCGCTTTCGGGAATGTTGTGCCGTGCCCGGGCAGTTTCCCGGCGCATGGGGTTGGGCTCTGCAACACCAACGATTGCCAGTTCCTCAGGATGATCCACAGCGTATGTGCCATAGACGAAACCGCGATCGCCATAGCCCACAATGACAGCAGTAAGCTTTTTCATAAATAATAACCTCCGATAAAAAGATTGACAAATTATGTAGTCGCTGGTACTATTATGGAACAAATAAATTCGAAAGTAAATACGAAATAGTATAAAAAATCTTCGAGTTTGTATGAAAAGGATTGAGGAATATGTACGGCTACACAGATATGACCGATGTATTTCGGATCAAGACCTTATATACGGCATTTACAGAGAAAATCGACAGTGATTTCTTTTTTGTAGGTGAGCGCCATAACTTCTGGGAGCTGGTCATCGCAGCGGAGGGGGAGGTCGGCGTTACGGCCGGAGAGAACGCCTGGGTACTGCGCAAGGGGCAAGCAGTGATTCACCCACCAATGGAATTTCACCGCATATGGTACTCGGGCGTTCCGGGCCGTATTATTGTGTTCTCCTTTGACGCGGAAGGATTTCCAATGGAAACAGGCGGCAGCTTTGCGGCGGAGGATCTGGAACAGGCAGAAAGCCTGCTGCAGCAGTTGCATACATGCTTTCAAATGGAGGGGATCAGCATTGTAGGGATGCGGCAGCCGGAGGTTGGCGCACACATCCTTTTGAAGCAGTGGGAACTGTTTCTTTTGGGATTGATCAACCAAAAGAAACAGTTGAACCGCGATATCAGATCCCGGACTGCAAAGAATTACGCGGCTATCGTGAAAGTGTTGGAAGGTCACATCCATGAGAATCTTTCCGTGGAGGAAATCGCGGAGCTGTGCAGCATGAGCCAGATCAGCGTGAAGCAGACCTTTTCCAAGTACGCAGGTATGGGGATCATGAGTTACTTTAACCGTTTGAAGATCGAGGCGGCGGTTCGCATGCTGCGCGGCGGCAGCTCTGTTCAGGAGACAGCCACAGCCTTAGGTTTTTCCAGCCAGAATTACTTTTCCACTGTATTCAAGCGGATTATGGGAAAACCACCCACTGCCTATAAATGATCGTTTACCTTACGAATTCCATACGCCTAAGGCCCCCTTGTGTAAAGGGGGCAGTCAAAAATCTATGATTTTTGACTGGGGGATTGTGCAGAGAAATGTTACGAATTCGCCGCAATCCAATGCGAAAACGCAATATTGTACCGCATCAATCCCTCCATCACGGCTTTGCCGTGCACCTCCCTTTACACAAGGGAGACTTTGGTGCGGTGGTAACTTAGGCCGCTAAACGATCATTTACCGAGGTAAATACAAAAGCCGGCACAGAATCTCTGGGCCGGCTTTTCGGTTGTATTAACTGAGCATCCGGTAGAACAGATCCATATACTTCTGAGCAGGCTTGTCCCAACTGAAGTCCTGGCACATATCGGTGTGCTGCAGGGCGCGGAAAGCGTCCCGGTTGTAGTTGTACAGGTCCAGGCAGCGCTTCAGCGATGCATAGAAGTCATCGCCGTTATAGCTCTGGAAAGTAAAGCCCAGGCCGTTCTGACCGTTTTCGTCAGCACCGGGGACGGTGTCTTTCAGACCGCCGGTGGCGTGGACTACGGGCACCGTGCCGTAACGCATGGCGTTCATCTGGCTCAGGCCGCAGGGCTCACTCTTGGAGGGCATCAGGTAGATGTCGCCGCCGGCATAGATCCGGGCAGCCAGGCCCAGGTTAAAGGTGATTTTGGCAGCGACCCGGTCGGGGAACTCAGCAGCCAGCTCCCGGAAGAAAGCTTCGTACTGGGCTTCACCGGTACCCAGGATCAGCAGCTGGGCATTCTCCTCGTGCATGACACGGCGGGCAATATAGCACAGCAGATCCAGACCCTTATGGCCGGCCAAACGGGTGACCATGACCATTAGAGGCACATCGGGGTTAACGGGAAGACCAACTTCCTCCTGCAGCGCGGCCTTGCAGGCAGCCTTGCCCTCGGCAAAGGTATCCGCATTATAATGGGCGGGCAGGGCAGGGTCGGTTTCGGGATTGAAGGTGCCTACATCGATGCCATTGGTGATGCCGGTAAGCTTCCAGGCGGCATCGGTAAGAATGCCGTCCAAGCCGTGGGCATAGTAGGGATACATCAGCTCCCGGGCGTAGGTCTCAGAAACGGTGGTTACCAGATCAGCGGTCTCAATGGCACCCTTCATCATATTCACGGAATTGTTCATATCCAGAGTGCCGCGCCACTGCCAGGGCAGACCCAGCACATCGTCAAAGAAGTTGCCGCTGGCCCAACCCTGATACTTCACATTGTGGATGGTGAACATGATCTTCGTGTTGGGGAATACCGGACGGTACAGAGCGTTCAGGAAAGTGGGGACCAATGCGGTCTGCCAGTCGTTGCACTGGATCACATCGGGAATGAAGCCCACAGCGCTGAGCGTATCCAGGCAAGCCTTGGAGAAGTAAGCATAACGCTCGGAGTCGTCACCGTCACCGTAGATAGCACCGCTGCGGCCACCAAAGTAATACAGATTGTCAATGAAGTACACCTGTACACCGTCGGTGCGGTTTAGGAGCTTCATAACGCCGGTATACTGCTTGCGCCATCCAAGGTTGGTCTCAAATTCAAAGATCCGCTCTACCTGATAGGCATCATTTTCCAGGATCTTTTTATAGAAGGGCAGGATCAGCACTACCTCATTGCCGGGGATCCGGGCAAGAGCAGCAGGGAGGGCTTCCATCACATCGCCCAAACCGCCGGACTTGGCATAGGGCGCACCTTCGGAAGCCAGGATCGCGATTCTCATACGATTTCTCCTCTTCTGATGATAATGGGTGCATTGGGAGAACCGACCAGCTTGGCACCGGGGCGGACCACTACGTCCTTGTCCAGAATGACATACTTCAGTTCAGCACCTTCGCCGATCACTGCATCATTCATAATGATGCAATTTTCCACTTCTGCATCCTTGCAGACGGTGACCTGGCGGAACAGCACGGAGTCTTCCGCTTCACCTTCCAGGATGCAGCCGTCGGCCACGATGCAGTTCTCAACCTCGCAATCCTCACCGTAGTAGGTGGGAACACGGTCACGGACCTTGGTATAGACGGGATGATTGTATCCGAACAGATCGTTGCGGATCTTTTTGCTGGTCAGGGCCAGGGAGTTATGGAAGTACTCTTCTACGGACTCATTGAACATGGCATGTCCCTTGAACCGGTAAACATTGATGGAAGTGGGATCGCTGTGCCACAGACCCAGGACCAGATCCCGGTCCATGTGATACAGAGCGTGGGCGATATGCTCCTTGACCTGCTTAACCAGCCACTTCTTGCTCAGTACGAAGATATCCATGGAGGCAGCATAGTCTTCAGGCGCCACATAGTCAACAGCCATATCGGCGATAGAGCCGTCAGCATTCAGCTTCAGAGCCAGGTCCAGCTGCTTGGCACCGTTGGCGATGCCGTCTTTGGTGACTACAGTGATGGCCTTGCCGCTGGCAATGTGGGAAGCCAGCACATCATTCAGGTCAATGTTACTCAAAACGGCGGAGTCGATCATAAACACATACTCGTCCTCTTCGCCATACTCCAGGAAGGTCATTGCGGAATACAGGGATTCCAGCTTGCCGCGATAGTTGTCGGTGCGGCTCATGGCGTAGGGGGTCAAGAATTCCAGGCCGCCCTCTTCCAGTTCCAAACCCCACTCTTCACCGGAGCCGATATGGTTCATCAAGCTCTGGTAGCTGTGGCGGGTGATGATGCCCACATGACGCACACCGGCCGCAGACAGGTTGGACAGCGCAAAGTCAACCTGACGGTAACGGCCGCCAAAGGGCAGGCTGGCCATGGTGCGCTTTTCGGTCAGGGAACCGATGGTGCCGTCATTTGCGAAAATAATACCCATTGCGTTCATAGCGGTTTCCCTCCTTACAGCATGTCACCGGGCAGGAGCACGGTGTTGGCTTCCACAACAGCGCCCTTGGAGGTGACGCTGATCTGCTTATCTTCGTTTTCGTCAAAAGCGCCGCCTACCACAGCGTTGCGGCAGACCTTGCTGTTTTCGCCCAGAATGGCGTGGCGAACGATGGCGCCGGGCTCAATAACGACACCGGGCATGACCACGCTGTCCTCAACCAGCGCGTCCTCACCGATGGAGCAGCCAACGGAGATGACACTGTGACGGACGGTACCGTAAACCTCACAGCCTTCGGCGATGAAGCAATTGACGGTCTTGGCGTTTTCGTCGATGTAAGAGGAGGGCATTGCGTCGTTACGGGCGTAGATCTTGCTGCGCTCGTCGCCGCGGATGTTGAACTCGGGGTTCTTGCCCAGAAGCTCCATATTGGCTTCCCACAGGGAGTCGATGGTGCCGACATCCTTCCAGTAGCCGTCGAAGTTGTAGGCCATCATCTT
>JAZNLC010000110.1:0-27822 GCA_045578895.1 Faecousia sp.
GGAGAGCGCCAACCGAAGAGCGTTTGCGTCCGATATCATTGCCATGAATATTCAGGAGATCTATCTGCATCTGCAGCGGGCATCCGGACGGGAGCAAGCCGCCGCGGCCCGGGATGATCTGGCCGATGTGGTGGAGTATATTGAGAATAATCTGGACTGCGATATGAATTTGCAGGATCTTGCCAATATCGTCTGCCTTGAAAAAACCTATTTTCTGAAAAAGTTCAAGCAGCTTACGGGTCTGACACCCATGGCTTATACCAGAAATGCCAGAATTAAAAAAGCAAAGGAACTGCTGGAATACTCCGATATGAATGTCACGCAAATTGCGAGAGTGGTGGGTTTTCGGTCTGTCCATCATTTTTCCAGATATTTTGCCGCTGTTGCCGGCATGTCACCCAGCCGATATAAGGAATCCAAAAAGCTGAAGTGATGCGGGTATCCGGCAATCCGTTAATTTTGTGTTTTCAAGTTGACATTTCCATTGATTTGTGCGACAATGTACCAGTTAAAATATAGTATTAAGGGGATATTTCATTATGTTCCAATCCAGAACCAATACCTGCGGCGAGCTGCGGCTTTGCGACGCGGGAAAATCCGTTACCTTAGTCGGTTGGATGGAGAATGTCCGTGAAGTAGGCGCGAACTTCGCTTTCGTTGTGCTGCGTGACTTCTACGGCACCACCCAGATCGTCATTGAAAATGAAGAAATGATGGCTGCCATCAAGGGCCTCAACAAGGAGACCACCATTCAGGTGGTGGGTACCGTCCGTGAGCGTGAGAGCAAGAACACCAAGATGGCTACCGGTGAGATCGAAGTGGTTCCCACTGCGATCAAGGTGCTGGGCAAGTGCCGTCACAACCAGCTGCCCTTTGAAATCAACAAGAGCAAGGATGCTGACGAAAACACCCGCCTGAAGTACCGCTACCTGGACCTGCGTAACCCCGAGGTCAAGAAGAACATCATCCTGCGCTGCCAGGTGGTGGCGGATATCCGCCGCCGCATGACCGAGAAGGGCTTCCTGGAGATCACCACTCCTATTCTGACCGCTTCTTCTCCCGAAGGTGCCCGTGACTATCTGGTGCCTGCCCGTAACCACCCCGGCAAGTTCTATGCTCTGCCCCAGGCTCCCCAGCAGTTCAAGCAGCTGCTGATGACCTCCGGCTTTGATAAGTATTTCCAAATCGCACCCTGCTTCCGTGATGAGGATGCCCGTGCCGACCGTACACCCGGTGAATTCTACCAGCTGGATATGGAAATGTCCTTTGCTACCCAGGAAGATGTTCTCTCTACTTTGGAAGAAGTGCTGGGCCCCGTGTTCCAGAACTTCGGCAAGTATGACCGCGTTTCTCCCTGGCCCTGGCGGCATATTGCTTTCAATGATGCCATGGAGCGCTACGGTTCTGACAAGCCTGACCTGCGTATCGACCTGGAAGTGCAGGATATCACCGCTGAGGTTGCGGGCTGCGCATTCGGACCCTTCCAGAATGCTACCGTTAAGGCGGTAGCTGTGGACAACTTTGCCGAAGGCCGCAAGTGGATCGATAAGCTCCTGGCCGATGTGGAAGTGCAGACCGGCAATAAGGCCTGCTGGGTCAAGGTAGACGAGAACGGTCAGCTGACCGGCGGCGTCCCCAAATTCCTGACCGACTATACCGCAGCACTGACAGAAAAACTGAATCTGAAGCCCGGCAGCTTCGTCTGCATGGCTGCATCTACCAAGAAGACCGCCGCGCAGAAGACCGCAGGTGTGATCCGCACCATGCTGGGCCGCCGCGTTCCCGGCCACTTTGACGAGAACCAGTACGCAATGTGCTGGATCGTAGATTTCCCCATGTACGAAATGGGCGAGGAGTCCGGCGAACTGGAGTTCTGCCACAATCCCTTCTCCATGCCCCAGGGCGGTATGGAAACGCTGCTGGCTGCCGAGGGTGACATCGAAAAACTGCTGGCTATCAACGCCAACCAGTATGACCTGGTGGTCAACGGTTACGAATCCGCTTCCGGCGCTGTGCGCAACCACGATCCCGAGATCATGGTCAAGGCTTTCCAAATGGTCGGCCTGGGTGAAGAGGATGTCAAGGCCAAGTTCCCCGCTATGTACAATGCCTTTACCTACGGCGCACCTCCCCACGCGGGTGCCGCTCCCGGCATTGACCGTATCGTAATGCTGCTGTGTGGCGAGGAATCCATCCGTGAGGTCATTACCTTCCCCATGAACAAAACCGCACAGGATCTGATGATGGACGCACCTACCACTGTTTCCCAGAAACAGCTGGACGATGTGCATATCCTGATCAACGAAGCTCATTTGAAGTAAGTTTGTAATCCCCCGGACGAGATTTCGTCCGGGGGATTATTTTTTGGTAAAGAAAGTAGAAAAAAGTCCGTGTTTTTCCTTTATTCAAAGTAAATTCACAACTAATTCTCTTGACAGAATACGAGGAAACTGCTATAATACGCCGCGAAGAGGGAGTAGTCGCCGCTGGTTTTGCGGGGCCGGTCAACATCCTGGGGTGTCCCCTGGCCGAGCCTGAAATGACGAGACTTGAAAAGCGGTGCGGGCTTCTTCACAGAGCCTTTCGCGCCGGCACGGCACGGAGGGTGATTTTTTTGGGAATTATTGAACTGCTGCTGCTGGCGGTAGGACTCAGCATGGATGCTTTTGCGGTGTCTATCTGCAAGGGTTTGTGCATGAAAAAAGCGGATCTGCGGGCCCAGGCGATTTGCGGCGCCTGGTTTGGCGGATTCCAGGGCCTGATGCCACTGATCGGTTTCTTCCTGGGAACGCTGTTTGCCGAAGCGATTCAGGCTTTTGACCATTGGGTGGCCTTTGGACTGCTGGCATTTATTGGTGTGAGCATGCTGAAGGAAGCCTGCGAAAAGAAGGAAGCGGACAGCTGCGACGCAAATGAGGCGGATCTGTCTGCCAAGACGATGTTTGTCATGGCAGTGGCTACCAGTATCGATGCGCTGGCGGTTGGTATTTCCCTGGCGATGGCCGGCGATGTGAATATCGTCCTGGCTGTGCTGCTCATCGGCGTGATCACGTTCATCCTGTCTGCAGTGGGAGTGAAGGTCGGTAACGCATTCGGCAGCCGCTATGAAAAGAAGGCACAGTTCTGCGGTGGAGCGATATTGATCCTGCTGGGTCTGAAGATCCTGCTGGAGCATTTGGGGGTCATCGGATGATCCGGCGCACCAAAAGCAGAATGCATTTGTGTATCAGCCTGCTGATCGCAAACCTGATATTCATTTGGGGCAATTCGTTGCTTCCCGGCGAAGTATCCGGCGCGATTAGCGGATGGGTACATACACTGATCCAATCGCTGTTTCCAAACATGGGAGAGAGCGCCGGAGGACACGGCCTCCTGCGAAAACTGGCCCACTTTACGGAATTCTGTGCTTTGGGAGCAGTGCTGAGCTGGCTGTTCGCTATGCTGAAAGAGAAAAAATGGGCGTTCGTCCTGCCGAGTTTGGCTTGCGGATGTCTGGTGGCTTGTATGGACGAAACCATTCAGTGTTTTGTCCCGGGCCGCGGTCCCGGTATCAAGGATGTGTGTATCGATTCCGCGGGAGTGATCCTGGGAATCGGCCTGCTTTGTCTGGGATATACTATTTATCAAAAAAAGAAAAACAAGTAATTTTTTGGAGGAAAACAAAATGAAGAAGATTATTGCACTGCTGCTGGCTTTGTCCATGATGGCTGCTTTCGCCGGCTGCAACAACGAGAAGGTTCCCGAGACCACTGAGGGCACCCAGCCTGTTGAAACTACCACCGCTCCCACCACCGAGCCTGCTGCTACCGTCGGTTCTGCACTGGAGATCCTGGAAACCGTTTGGGCTGAATTCGGCGATGACGAGAAGTTCTTTGTTATGGGCGGCGACTTCGACAACATGGTCGACGGCGCTCCCGGCAAGGCTACCAACACCGATTTCTTTGCCAGCAACCTGATCGTTCCTGCTGACCAGATCGCGAACATCTCCGATGCTGCCGCTATGACTCACGGCATGAACGCAAACACCTTCACCGGCGCTGCTTACGCTGTGGCAGATGCTCAGGCTTTTGCTACCGCCATGCAGTCTGCAATCCAGGGCAACCAGTGGATCTGCGGTTTCCCTGAGAAGCTGATGATCGCTGAGGTTGAGGGTTATGTTGTGGTCGTCTTCGGCCATGGTGACGCTGTGACCCCCTTCCAGACCAAGCTGACCGCTGCTTACCCCGGCGCAAACATTCTGGTTGACGAGGCCATCGGTTAAGCTTCTTTTCGGTTAAGATTGGAAGGACCCATTGACAATGGGGTATTTCGCAAAGTAGAATGCAAATGGCAGCGGTGAAAATGCCGCTGCCATTTTTTTAGAAGGAGGAAGGGTAATGCTGTTTTCCAGTATTCCATTTCTATACTATTTCCTGCCTGCGGTGCTGATTGTCTATTTTTTAGTGCCCCGGGCACTGAAAAATACGGTGCTGCTGCTGTCCAGCCTGGTTTTCTACGGTTGGGGTGAGCCGAAACTGCTGTTTTTGATGATCTTTACCATCTTGCTGTTTTACGGCTGCGGCCTGGCCATCGGCTATTGCCAACAGCAGGGTTGGAAGAAGTTTTGGCTGACCGTATCCATCGTGATCAGCGTTGCGCTGTTGGGACTTTTCAAGTATGCTGACTTCTTTATTGATTCGTTCAATGCCGTTACCGGCCTGAGTGTGCCGCTGCTGAAGCTGGCGCTTCCTGTGGGCATCAGTTTCTATACATTCCAGTGCCTCAGTTATACCATTGATGTGTACCGGGGCAATGTGCCATCCCAGAAAAATCCCATCAGCTTCGGCGCTTATGTGGCGCTGTTCCCACAGCTGATTGCCGGCCCTATCGTGCGCTATGTAGATGTGGCCCGGGAACTGAATGAAAGAACCCACAGCTGGGATGATGTGGCGTTGGGACTGCGCCGCTTCCTGGTGGGTCTTGCCAAGAAGATTATCATTGCGGATAACTTCGCGCTGCTGATGAAGCTGTTCCGGGAATCCGGTGAAAAGAGCGTGATCTTTTACTGGATGTATGCCATCGCCTTTACCCTGAACATTTACTTCGACTTCTCCGGTTATTCCGACATGGCCATCGGTTTGGGCCGGGTATTTGGTTTCCGCTTCATTGAAAACTTCAACTATCCCTATCTTTCCAAAAGTGTTGCGGAATTTTGGCGTCGCTGGCACATGAGCCTGGGCAGCTGGTTCCGTGACTATATCTACATTCCCCTGGGCGGCAACCGGGTCAGCAAGGGCCGCTGGGTATTCAATACATTGGTTGTATGGATGCTTACCGGTATGTGGCATGGCGCTGCATGGAACTTTGTGCTGTGGGGCCTGCTGTACGCGGTGTGCCTGATGGCGGAAAAATGGATCCCCGCTTTGCAGAAACTGCCTACGGCGCTGCGCCGGGTGTATACACTGCTGGTAGTTGTTTTGGGATTCGTGCTGTTTAACGCGGAGAACATGGCCCAGGCAGGCAGCGATATTGCCGGTATGTTCGGCTTTGGCGGTGTGCCTTTTGTGACAAAGGAAACCTGGTATTATCTCAGAAGCTACGCACTGCTGTTCCTGATTGGTTTTGTGGGCGCGACACCGTTGGTTCGTGATACCGCCGCACGGCTGTATAAGCACAAAATCGTGGCGGTTTTGGAGCCTGTTGTTCTGATCCTGCTGCTGTTGGTATGCAGCGGCTATTTGGTGGATGGGTCCTTCAGTCCCTTCCTGTATTTCCGTTTCTAAGGAGGTGGCACGGATGGATAACAAGAAAATTCGCGCCATCGGCGCAGGTGTTTTGGTGGCCCTTTGGGTTGTTTTGACCGGCTTTGCCTGGTTTGGCCCTGCCAAGGATCTTTCCGAATCGGAGCGCCGCCCTCTGGAACAAATGCCGGAGATCTCCGCGGAAACACTCTTAAGCGGCAAGTTTATGAGCAAGTTTGAAAGTTATACTTTGGATCAGTTCCCCTTACGGGATACCTTCCGACAGCTGAAGTCGCTGTTTCACTACTATGTTTTGAACCAGGCGGATAACAACGATATCTATGTGACCGACGGTTATGCCGCCAAGCTGGAATACCCGTTGAATCCTGATTCGTTGGAATATGCTTTGGACAAGTTCCAGTTCGTTTATGATAAGTATTTGAAAGATACCGGCAGCACGGTCTTTATGACGGTAGTTCCCGATAAGGGCTACTATCTGGCGGAAGAAAACGGCTACCTCGCTATGGACTATAAGGCGATGTTTGAAGCCGTTGACAAGGGAATGCCGTATGCTACCTATGTGGATCTGACCGACACCCTGACGGCAGAGAGTTACTACCGCACCGATACCCACTGGCGGCAGGAGCATCTGCTGAATGCGGCAGCGAAGCTGTGCGGCGCAATGGGCGTTCGTCCTTTTGACAGTGACAGCTTCACCCAAACCCCGCTAGAGCGGCCTTTCTACGGTGTGTATTACGGTCAGGCGGCCCTGCCCATGCAGCCGGAAACCCTGTATATTATGGAGAATGAGATTTTGTCTCAGTGCAAGGTTTATGACCATGAGAGCGGCAAATACCTGAATGTGTACAACATGGACATGCTGCAGAGCAAGGATCTTTACGATGTGTTCCTCAGCGGCGCGAAATCCTTGCTGACTATTGAAAATCCCAATGCCTCGACGGATCGGGAACTGATTGTTTTCCGGGATTCCTTCGGCAGCAGCATCACACCGCTGCTGGTGCGGGACTATGCCAAGGTAACACTGGTGGATATCCGCTATCTCAGCAGCCAGCTGCTGGATAAATTCGTGGAGTTTAACGGGCAGGATGTGCTGTTTCTGTACAGTACCCTGGTTCTGAACAACAGCAACACCATTAAGTAAAATCAAAAACCCTGGACGACTGTCCAGGGTTTTTCTTATTGTGTCAGATTCTTGATCCAAAAGCCTTTCTTTACCAGCCAGGTACCAATCACACACTTGATCAGTTCTGTTCCCTGACAGATAGCATATAAGGGGATGATGGGAAGCTCTGTGAACCGGCTCAGGCAGAAAGCCAAACTTACCGCGCAGCACCACATAAAGCAGCTGTCAAAGATGAATGTGATAAAGGCCTGACCGCCGGAGCGCAGTGTGAAGTAGGCGGTCAGAGAATAAGCCGCAACGGGCATCAGCAAGGCAGTGATCCGGATCAGTGTGCTGCCCAGCTGCCGGACGGAATCGGTGGTATTGTACAGCAGCGGGAAAGCGCCGGACAGGGCCATCAATACGCCGCCAAATACAAAACCGATGAAGATAGAAAGACCGAAAAGCTTCCGGTTGGTGTCCTCCACATCGCTGCGGGTTTTTCCCGCACCCAGCATCTGTCCCATGATGATGCCTACCGCGTTGGCAAGGGCCAAATTGGTCACATTGGTCAGGTTTTGAATCGTGCTGGCGATGTTCAGCGCCGGTACCACATCCAAACCGCAGGTAGAGTAGCACTGATTCAGCATGGCAACACCGGTGGACCAAAGAAACTCATTGAGCATCAGCGGGATGCCCTTCCTGGAGATGCTCCACAGAAGCTGTTTTGGAATCTGCAAGGAACGGTAAGCGCCTGCGATAAAGGGCGCGTCTTTTTTGTGCAGATGTGTCCAACCGGCTACGATAGAGAACTCTACATATCGGGAAACAACCGTAGCAATCGCAGCGCCGTTGGCACCCATTGCTGGAACACCCAAATGGCCGAAGATCAGGATGTAGTTCAGCACCAGATTTATCAGCACAGCGGTAACACCTGCCGCCATGGGCACCACTGTCTGCCCGGTTTCACGGAGGGTGGTGGAGTAGGCGGTGGTCAGCGCAAAGGGAATCAGTCCCCAAAGCATGATCCTTAAATAGGACATGCTGTGCTGTAAGGTTTGGGCGGCTGCCAAAGGATCACCTTCGCCCTGCAGATACAGAGCTAACAGACTTTCCCCACCACCCAGGAAAATACCGATACCTGCCAAAGACAGCAGCAGGCTGATCAGGTATTTGTACCGGAAGGTATAGCGCACACCGTCATGGTCACTGCGGCCGTAGAACTGGGCCGTAAAGATGCCCGCACCGCCGCAGGCACCGAATACGGTCAAATTAAAGATAAACAGTAGTTGGTTGGCTATGGAAACACCGCTCATGGGAATGGTGCCCACCTGGCCGACCATGATGTTATCCAAAAGGGACACAAAGTTGGTGATGCCGTTTTGGATCACGATGGGGATGGCAATGGTCAGCACCCGGCGGTAAAAGGCTTTGTCGCCAATATATCTTTTGAGCATAGATTATCCGCGGACTTCCTTTGCTACCTGAGCGACAATGGCTTCCATCTCCTTCCAGTGCTTCAGCATATCAGCGCACATGGCCATTTGGGTACGGGCACGAACCAAATTGTGCTCCGGATAAGCAGTACGGAAATACTTGTCGCCGTCCAAATAGTCTTTCAAGAATCTGGAACCGCACTCCAAGGTCATGGTGAACGCACCCAAAGGCAGTGCTTTGACCTCGGCATCTGTCAAAGAGGGGGCGGCTTCCAGGAAACCCTGGGTATACACACGGAACAGTTCTGTGTCCAACTTCATTTTGGAGAAATCAGGCTCATCTTCTACGGCAGTGGCAGCACCAAAACGGATGGAATCGCCATAATCAAAGGCGCTGAGACCGGGCATGACTGTATCCAAATCCAGTACGCACTTGGGTTTGCGGGTCTCGTTATCCAGCAGAACATTGTTCAGCTTGGTGTCGTTATGGGTGACTCGCAGAGGCAGCTCACCGGCAAGCAGCATCTGCTGCAGCCGGCAGCCCATCGCTTCGTTTGCAAGATAGAAGTCTACTTCCGGCTGCGCGGAAGCCAAACGGCCCTGTGGGTTTGCGGCGATGGTTTCTTTTAACTGACGGAACCGGTCAGGCGTGTTGTGGAAGTTGGGAATGGTTTCATACAGAGTGTCGGCAGGGAAGTCGGAGAGTTGATCCTGGAACTGGCCGAAAGCCAAAGCGCTCTGGTAAAAGTCCTCGGGGGTTTCCGCGGCATCCATGCTGAAGCCTTCCACAAATTCGTAGCAGCGCCAGTATTCGCCCTCTTCATCCCGGAAGCAGTAAGTGCCGCCATTTTCTTCAATGAAATGCAGCGCCATAAAACCTTTTCTGCGGATGAAGTTGGTGACCCGGCTGGCATTTTCCATTAGCTGGGGAGGATTGGCGAAGACATATTTATTGATGCGCTGCAGCACATAGACACAGCCTGTGTCGGTAGTCAGCTTGTAGGTAGAATTGATATGGCCGTGACCGAAGGGCTCACAGGTGACCGGATTGCCGGAAATAGAAAAGTTTTTGGAAATTGTGATCGGTTGCATACAGTTACCTCGTATTATCAGCATTTGTTAATTAGACGGATGTAGAATTCGACGGCCCGATGGATGGTCTCCAGGCGGATACGCTCATTGTTGCCGTGGATGGTTTTCCGCTCTTCCGCGGTTAGATCCATGGCGGAGAAGCGGTATACATGGTTGCTCAGATCCCGGTAGTGGCGGGAGTCGGAGCACTGGACCATCAGATAGGGAGCTACCACACAGCCACGCCAGGTCTCGGCGACAGCGGCGGCGACTTTATCCCAGGCGGGACAGTCGGTTTTGGAGATGGGGCTGGGCTCAAAGCTTTCCAAAGCGGCAATTTCCACAGAAGGATCGTTGACGGATTTGCGCAGATGGTGCAGCGCGGACTGGACGGTATCCTGCGGGTTCAGGCGCATATTGGATACCATGGTAGCTTCCGGTGGGATCACATTTCTTGCGGAGCTGCCTTCCATTTGGGTAAAGGCTACTGTGGTACGGACCAATGCGTTCAGCTCACCGCCGCTCATGCGGCAGATCAGATCCAGCACCGGGGAGAAGCACCAAAGATTGGCGAAGATGAGTTTGTACAGGAAGGTGGAACGACGGCCCAGGGTGTCAAACATACCGGCAGCGGGTTTGGTGATATGCATGGGGAAGGGATGCTTTAAAACCTTGCGGCAAGCGTTTGCCAAGGTGCCGATGGGGGTTTTTACAGGAGGCGCGGAAGCGTGACCGCCGCCGGAGATAACCTTGTACCGGGCATTGAGCATACCCTTTTCCGCAATGCCAATGAGACCGCAGGGCTCTTTCACACCGGGGAATACATTTTCTACTACAGCGCCGCCTTCGTCCACAACCAAAGCGGGCTGAATGTGGCGCTCTACAAAATAATTGACGATATTAACAGCGCCCATGCCGTTGACTTCTTCACCGCCGGAGAAGGCAAAATAGATGTCGTTTTCCGGCTTGAAGCCCTTGGCGATCAGGTGGTTAGCGGCGCTGAGAATGGCATTCATGGTCACCTTGGTGTCCAAAGTGCCGCGGCCCCAGAGAACACCGTCTTCAATGATGGCAGCAAAGGGGGGCTTGTCCCAGTTTTCTTCGTTGACGGGAACGACATCGTAGTGGGCCATCAGAACGGTAGGTTCGGCATCCTTCTTGCCGGGCCAGCGGAAGAGCAGTGCTCGGTCAGGCAGCTGACGAATGGAACATACATCAAATACCCGGGGATACAGTGCCGGCAGCAGGGAGATCAGCTTTTCAAACTCTGCGTCATCTTCCAGCGCGTGATCGTTGTAGGAAACGGTTTTGCATTTGACAAGCTCTGCCAGGGAAGATACGGCGGCATCTTTGTCGAAAACGATGGCTTCCTCACTGATGGGCGGCTGTGCTTTAGGCCTAAAAGCAACGGCCCGTATCAGAATAACAGCCAGGAATACCGCAATGAGACCGAGAATCGCGTACAGCATTTACAGCACTCCTCTCTTGTAAAGAATGCGGCCGATGGCAATGGTGAACAGGGCAGAAACGGGAACCATAATGCCCACAGTGCCTTCGTTCAATGCGGGAACAAAGATAAACAGCACAAGCATCAAAGCGATAGGAGCCAATGCAAGTTTCCAGTTCTTGGACACGAAGGCAACACCCAAACCGCCGAACAGAGCGGGTAGGATCTGTGCAAAAGCAGGCTGCAGTACCGGTGCCTGCAGAACTGGAGTCAGCGGTACGATGGCGATCACACCCAAAATGATAATTAGGGTAGTGACAATGCTGGAGGTGGCGATGGCGATGGTGGAGATCACTTCGCCTTCTTCGGAATTGGCGCTGACATCATTCTGCTCCAAAGCGTTCAGCGCACAGGGCAGCTTCAGGTTGGTGATATTGCCGGTAACAAAACTTAAGTATGAACCGCCCGCGCCCAGCATGGGAACGAAGGTGACGGTTTCAATCAGACCTACAGCCCAGTACATAGGCGCGGTTGCCAGCAATCCCACGCCCAGCGCGCCCCAATCGGGAGCGGCACCAAAGAGAATGGCAACGGTTACCGGGAATGCCATCAGCAGGACCATAACAGAAAGATTCCAGATCCGTCCGTCACGGTGTACAGAGTCGATGTAAGACATTTCTTTTTTCATAACGGCACCTCCTTAACCCAGCCATGCGGTGAAGGGAATGGCTGCGGCCATACCCAAAACCAAACTGATGGGCAGCGCGTACTCGCTGAGCCATTTCAGCTTGGGCTTGCGCATCAAAAGCCCGCAGATCACCATGACCAAAGCGGAGGTCAGCATGACACAAACGGGGATCAAACCGGAGGCTGCGGAAGTAGTGACCAGATACTCTTTTTCAACACCGTTTTCCACGACGGATTCGGTAACAACTCTGGCGGCAGGATCCCACAGCCGGGAGACATTGCTGAATACAAAACCCAGGAAAGCGGCGATCATACCGATAAACAAGGCATTGGAGAAGATATCTGCCCATTTGGCATCCCGGTTAGAAAGGCTGGACATGCCCTTTTGCAGCTTCTTGCCGATTGCGGGAACCAGCCAAATGCCCATCATGATACTGACGGTCATAACGGTCAGGACATTGACGTATTGCTGTGCGGTCAGTGCGCTGCCGGAACCCAGCACTTGTCCCATGGCACTGAGGGCATTGTTGGCGGCTACCATTTCATAACTCATGGAGCCGACCACACTCAGCCGCAGCCAGGGCAGGGGAAGCCCCAGTGTTTGGCTCAGGGTCATCACGCTGATGACGATGGCCACAGCGGGCGCCACTGTAAAGAGAGCAGCGGTGCGGATGGTTTTGCGGATCTTGACTTGATCCATGCCCAGGGCTTTGCTGCGCTGCAGGGCTTTTACCAGAAAGTATACTGACTGCCCCAATACGACGGCAACCAGCAACCCGGCGATCAAAAACAGGATCGGATGATTGACCTGAAATTCCATAACAGGACCTCCCACAAATGGATTCAACTACCATTTTACCACAAGTATATCTATAAAACAAGGGAAAAGCTGTAAAAATGCGTACTTGTACAGGATGCACAAAAGTGCTTGGAATTTCATATAGAATTTGGGAATCTGCAATGTTGACAGAACTACAAAACGATGCTATTATATCGATACGGAAATAACGATAAAAACCTATCGATAAGAAAGGGGCAATTAATATGGCAAATCAAGTTACCAATACCCAGGAGCTCACAGAAATGCTGCAGCGTGTCCGCGCGGCTCAGGAGCAGTACGCTACCTATACCCAGGAACAGGTGGATAAGATATTCCTGGCAGCCGCTACCGCTGCTAATAAGGCCCGTATCTACCTGGCAAAAATGGCGGTTAGTGAAACCGGTATGGGCATCGTGGAAGATAAGGTCATCAAGAATCACTACGCCTCTGAGTATATTTATAATGCCTATAAGCATGAAAAGACCTGCGGTGTACTGGAAGAGGATCCTTCTTTCGGTATCGTAAAGATCGCGGAGCCCATCGGTGTTATCGGTGCGGTGATTCCTACCACCAATCCTACCTCCACCGCTATTTTTAAGGCGCTGATCTGCCTGAAGACCCGCAACGGTATCGTATTCAGCCCCCATCCCCGGGCAAAAAACTGTACCATTGAAGCAGCTAAGATCGTTCTGGAAGCAGCGGTGGAAGCCGGCGCACCGAAAGATATTATCGGCTGGATCAGCCAGCCCAGCATGGCGCTGAGCCAGCAGCTGATGGAAAGCGCTGACCTGATCCTGGCCACCGGCGGCCCCGGTATGGTCCACTCCGCTTATTCTTCCGGCCGTCCCGCGCTGGGTGTCGGCCCGGGCAATGTGCCTGCGGTCATTGATGACAGCGCAGATATTCTGATGGCGGTTTCCTCCATCATCCACTCCAAGACCTTTGACAACGGTATGATCTGCGCTTCCGAGCAGTCTGTGATCATTTTGGATCCGATTTATGAGGCGGTCAGAACAGAGTTTGTCAACCGTGGATGCTACCTGCTGAATGATGAGGAAAAGGAAAAGCTTCGCGCTGTGCTGCTGGTAAACGGCTCCGTCAATGCCAAGATCGTTGGCCAATCCGCCCACACCATCGCCGCACTGGCCGGGATCGAAGTGCCGGAAAACACCAAGATCCTCATCGGTGAAGTAGACTCTGTTGATATCACGGAACCCTTTGCCCACGAAAAGCTTTCTCCCGTGCTGGCAATGTACCGGGCGGAAAGTTTTGAGGATGCCCTGAATAAGGCCCAAAAGCTGTTGGAGGACGGTGGTTTCGGTCACACCGCTGCGGTCTATCTCAGCACCCGTACCGCTGCCGACAAACTGGACCGGTTCTCTCAAAGAATGAAGGCCTGCCGTATTTTGGTCAATACACCTTCTGCGCAGGGTGGTATCGGCGATCTGTACAATTTCCGGCTGACCCCCTCTTTGACCCTTGGCTGCGGCAGCTGGGGCGGTAACTCTGTATCTGAGAACGTTGGCGTGCGCCATCTGCTGAATGTGAAAACTGTTGCCCGAAGGAGAGAGAATATGCTGTGGTTCCGCGCTCCCGAAAAGGTGTACTATAAGAAAGGCTGTCTGCCGGTGGCAATGGCAGAGCTGACGGATAAGAAGCGTGCCTTCATCGTTACCGATACCTTCCTTTACCAGAATGGCTACACCAAGCCAGTAGAGGAAGAGCTGGATGCTATGGGCATCACCCACACTGTGTTTTATAATGTGGCGCCCGATCCCACACTGGGCTGCGCCAGAGAGGGTGCCCAGGAAATGGCTTCTTTCCGGCCTGACCTGATCATTGCCGTGGGCGGCGGTTCCGCTATGGATGCGGCAAAGATCATGTGGGTACTGTATGAACATCCCAATGTGGACTTCCAGGATATGGCTATGCGGTTCGTAGATATCCGCAAGCGTGTGTACGGCTTCCCCAAGATGGGAGAAAAGGCCTACTTTGTAGCCATCCCCACCACCGCCGGTACGGGCAGCGAAGTGACTCCCTTTGCGGTTATCACCGACGAGAAGAGCGGTGTGAAATATCCTTTGGCTGACTATGAACTGCTGCCCGATATGGCCATCGTGGATGCGGATATGATGATGGATGCCCCCAAGGGACTGACTGCCGCTTCCGGTATCGACGCTGTGACCCATGCGCTGGAAGCTTACGCTTCCATGCTGGCTACCGACTACACTGACGGCCTGGCACTGCGCAGCCTGAAACTGGTCTTTGAGAATCTGCCCAAGTGCTACGACAACGGCCCCAACGAGCCCCGGGCCCGTGAGAATATGGCCAACGCGGCAACCATGGCAGGCATGGCCTTTGCAAATGCTTTCCTGGGTGTGTGCCACTCCATGGCGCATAAGCTGGGCGCGTTCCATCATCTGCCCCACGGCGTTGCCAATGCCCTGCTGATCAGTAAGGTGCTGCGTTTCAATGCCGCGGAGAATCCGGTGAAGATGGGCACCTTCTCCCAGTACGACCATCCCCATACTTTGGAGCGTTATGCAGAGGTTGCGGACTATCTGAAGCTGGGCGGCAATACCGATGAAGAAAAGCTGGAAAATCTGATCGCAGCTGTGGAACAACTGAAAGAGCGGGTGGGCATCAAGAAGACCATCCGGGACTACGGTATCGACGAAAAGGACTTCCTGGACCGGCTGGATGACATGGTAGAGCAGGCTTTCGATGACCAGTGCACCGGCGCCAACCCCCGTTACCCTTTGATGAGCGAAATCAAGCAGATGTTCCTGGATGCTTACTACGGCAACTAAATACGAAGGACCCGGACACTTTGTGTCCGGGTTTTATTGTTGTTATGCTGGACAATTTTCTTCTGACCAGTTATAATGAACGCATCGCATCTCCCCCGAATATACAAATGGAGGGCTTTCCTATGAAACTGAACAACAAACGCACCATTTTGGTCGGCTTTGCTTTCTTCCTGATCTGCGCCTTTTGGCAGATCTACGATGTGACCATTGCCATGACCCTGACCAGTAAATTCGGCATGAGCCAGACTGCCTCCGGCATCGTTATGGCGCTGGATAACATTCTGGCGTTGTTTATGCTGCCGCTGTTCGGCGGCATTTCCGACCGTCATAAGAGTAAGTATGGCCGCCGTACGCCCTTTATCCGCACCGGCACCATCCTGGCTGTAGCATTTCTGATGGTTCTTTCCCTGGCTGATAACGCACAGCTGGCAAAGATTGAGCGCTACAGCAAGGTCAATGACGCTGCCACCATGGAGCTGATCTATGATGAGCAGAAGGATACTGTGCTGACTACCCCTGAAGGTGTGGAATATAAGCTGGCAGACCTGTACACCCGGGAGGAGTTCTCCAAGTTGACCACCGACTCCAAGACCACCGAGCGCAACAGCTTCGGCCGTGAGGTGGAGGTTAATCTGTATACCCGCCATGTGGTGCCTGCCCGCCAGGCTTGCGCTTCTGCTGTGACAGCACAGAATCCCGGTACGCTGGTAGCATTCCTGGGCATCTTGCTGCTGCTCCTGATCTCCATGGCTACCTTCCGTACCCCTGCTGTGGCGCTGATGCCGGATGTGACGCTGAAACCCCTGCGCTCCAAGGCCAACGCCATCATCAACCTGATGGGCAATGCCGGCGGCATCATCGTGCTGGGCCTTGGTTCTGTCTTGGCCATTTCCAAAGTAAAGAACGCTTACATGAGCTACACCGGTGTTTACGCCATCGTCGGTGGTATCATGATCACGGCGCTGGTGATCTTCCTGCTGACCGTCAAGGAGCCCAAGTGGGCAGCCGAGATGCAGGCACAGAGCCTTGCTTTGGGCCTGGATAAGGAAGAAGCGCCCATCCAGGAGGGGGAAAAGAAGAAACTGGATAAAGCTCAACTGCGCAGTCTGATCTTCATCCTGGCTTCTATTGTGCTGTGGTTCTTCGGCTACAATGCCATTACCTCTAAGTATACCGTCTATGCCCAGAATGTTCTGGACAAAGATGCGACTACCACACTGCTGCTGGCTAACGTGGCTGCCATTATCGCTTACCTGCCCGTAGGTATGGTCGCTTCCAAGATCGGCAGAAAGAAGACCATCCTTGCCGGTATCGTAATGCTGTTCACCGCATTCTTTGTCGGCTGTTTCCTCACCGCTTCCTCTCCCAACTGGTTGATGACCTGCATGTTCTGCCTGGCAGGTGTTGCCTGGGCTACCATCAATGTCAACTCCTTCCCCATGGTGGTCGAAATGTGCAGCGGCGCTGATGTAGGCAAATACACCGGCTTCTACTACACAGCCTCCATGGCGGCCCAGTCCTTGACCCCCACCATTTCCGGTATCTTCATGGATAAGATCGCTATGACCAGCCTGTTCCCCTATGCGTCCATCTTTGTGGGCCTGGCATTCTTTACCATGCTGATGGTCAAGCACGGCGACAGCAAGGTGGTTGCTAAGAAGGGCCTGGAAGCTTTTGATACCGACGACTAAGGTGCAACCATGGTTATACTGATTATCGTTGCGGCGGTGGCAGCGCTATTTGCGCTGTCTACCATGTGCCGCAGGGGACATAAGGGCCTGGAGGCGCTGCGTGGCTGGAAGTATGCCCACCGTGGTCTTCACGGCGGCGGCATTCCTGAAAACAGTATGGCGGCTTTCCGGGCAGCATTGGAGGGTGGCTACGGTATTGAACTGGATGTCCATCTGATGAAGGATGGAAAGCTGGCAGTGATCCACGATGCCTCTTTAAAGCGCACCGCCGGTGTGGATGTCAAGATCGAAGATTTGACGGAAGCAGATCTGCCGGATTATCCCCTGGAAGGGACAGCTGAGATCATCCCCCTGTTTACCCAGGTGCTGGAGCTGTATGCAGGCAAAGCACCCCTGATCATCGAGCTGAAAGCGGAAACAGGCAATCATGCCGCGCTTACCAAAGCGGTTTGTGACCTGATGGACAGCTATGAAGGCCCCTACTGCATGGAATCCTTTGATCCCCGGTGCGTGGCCTGGCTGACCAAGAACCGCCCGGACATCGTAAGAGGGCAGCTGACTGAAAATTTTGTAATCAACAAGCGCTCCAAGCTGCCCATGGTGCTAAAGTTCATTTTGACCCATCAATTGGAGAATTTTTTGATC
Organism: Faecousia sp.; assembly: GCA_045578895.1. GTDB lineage: Bacteria > Bacillota > Clostridia > Oscillospirales > Oscillospiraceae > Faecousia. The sequence goes on from JAZNLC010000110.1 coordinate 17,451, forward strand.
CGCCCGGACTTTGTTGCCTATAAGTTTGCGGATCGGAAGACGCTCAGCAATTTCTTTGCCCGGAAGCTTTGGGGCGCTCAGGGTGTTACCTGGACCGTTACATCCCAGGAAGACTTGAATACGGCCGTTGCCGAAGGCTGGCTGCCGATTTTTGAAGGATTCCGCCCTTGATCACCCTGAACGAGTATTACCGCAGCCGATTTGGCTGCAAGGTGTATAAGCTGTCTATCGATGCCGGCTTTACCTGCCCCAACCGGGACGGCACATTGGGTAACCGGGGCTGCATCTTCTGCTCAGCCTACGGCGGTGGGGAATTTGCCGAGGGCGGCTGTGAAAGTATTGCAGACCAGCTGGAAAAAGCGAAGCGCCGGGTTGAAAGCAAGAACAAAAACGGCAAGTACCTCGCCTATTTCCAATCCTTTACCAATACCTACGCGCCTGCAGAGCGGCTTCGCGCCCTCTATTTGGAAGCCATTGCCCCCGATGACATTGTAGGCATTGCCACCGGTACCCGGCCCGACTGCTTGGGGAACGAAGTGATTTCCCTGCTGGCGGAGATCAACCGGATCAAGCCGGTATCTGTGGAACTGGGCTTGCAAACCATTCATGAATCTACTGTAAGCTACATCCGCCGAGGGTACAATAACGATGTGTATTTCGACGCCGTTCGGCAGCTGAAAGCCGCCGGATTGGATGTGGTGACTCACATTATTTTGGGCTTGCCCGGAGAAACCCCCGATATGGCGGTGCGGACAACCGAAGCGGCTGTGGCTGCCGGAACAGACGGCGTGAAGTTCCATCTGCTGCATGTTCTGCGAAACACAGATCTGGCAGAAGATTATGCTATGGGCAGATTTCGCTGCTTGGAGTTGGAAGAATATGCCGTGTGGCTGGATGCCTGCCTGGAAAAACTGCCAAAGCATATTGTGCTGCACCGGATCACCGGTGACGGTGCCAAGCGGGATCTGATCGCGCCGCTATGGTCGGCAGATAAAAAGCGTGTCCTCAATTATTTGAACAGCCACCTGAGAAACAAATAATAACGCCCCGGGTTTCGGATAAAACCCGGGGCTCGTTTGTCCCGGCATTCATTTTTGCGCAAATAAATGATCGTTTAGCGCACCAACCCGTAGGGGCCGATGCCCACATCGGCCCTAACGCACTGCCTTCCCCGGGCCGATGTAGGCATCGGCCCCTACGAATTCTATCGAAAATTGCCGCAAAAACGATACCGAGCGGTGCCCGATGGTGTAACGACAAGCACAGCACCGTGCACGAATTGTCTGCGGGCACTGCCCGCATAAACGATCATTTATCGTACGATGTCTGCGGGAATTGGCGTATCTTGACGAATCGGGGATTGGCGTGTATGATACATTATATAACTACACACGAGGAGGACGAAACGATGCCCTTTGATTTTGATACGGTCATCGACCGCCGCAACACCGCCAGTACCAAGCATGATATGGTAGAAGCCAACGGCTATCCCACGGATGTGCTGCCTATGTGGGTGGCGGATATGGATTTTAAAGTACCGCCCTGCGTCACCGATGCGCTGCAAAAAGCGGTGGATCACGGAATCTTCGGCTACAGCTTCCCCGCTGAGGGGTATTACCGCGCAGTGCAGAATTGGTTTCAAACCCGCTTCGATTGGGAAGTGGATAAGAATTGGATTCAGTTTGCTCCCGGTGTGGTGTTTGCACTTTCCGCAGCCATCCGCGTAATGACGGAGCCGGGGGCTGCGGTACTGGTAACACCACCCGTGTATTATCCCTTCTACAGTGTGATCGACAATAACCGGCGCAAGCGGGTGGAAAGTCCGCTGATATATGAAAACGGCAAATATACCGTTGACTTTGCTGACTTTGAACAGAAGATTGTCGATAACGATGTCAAGCTCTTTATCCTCTGCAGCCCTCATAATCCTATTTGCCGTGTTTGGACAGTGGAAGAACTGCGCAGAATCGGCGAGATCTGCCGTAAGCACGGCGTGAAGGTGATTTCTGACGAGATCCATTGTGACTTTACCTGGCCCGGCTTTGTGCATACACCTTTTCTGAAGGCTTCCCCGGAAATGGCGGATGATATGATTATCTGTACCGCACCCAGCAAAAGTTTCAATTTGGCGGGTTTGCAGACTTCCAACATCATCATTCCCGGGCAGGCTCTGCGGGAAGCGTGGCAGAAGGAAATGCTGCGCATCAATTTCCATGCCCCCAATAGCCTGGGCCTGCGGGCTTGTCAGGCTGCTTATGAGGGCGGTGGAGCGTGGCTGGACGAATGCAAGGCTTACATGAAAGGCAATTTGGACTATGTCCGTTCTTTCCTGGCAGAACACCTGCCTCAAATCAAACTGGTGGAGCCGGAAGGCACCTACTTCGCCTGGCTGGATTGCAGCGGTCTGCATCTGAGTAAAGAAGAACTGGACAACCTGATCATTCACAAGGCAAAGCTGTGGCTGGATACCGGCAGTCTCTTCGGAGACAGTGCGGCTCAGTTCCAACGGGTGGTACTTGCATGCTCCCGCAGCGTAGTGATCAAGGCAATGGATCAGCTGAAACAAGCGATCAATGGATAAAGATAACGGCGGCTTCTGCGGAAGCCGCCGCATTTTTAGCCGAAAAAGGATTGCTATTTTTTCTTATTTCCTGTATACTAATGAGGTATTTGGTTTTACGGAGGCGAAGCGTTCAAATGAATGGAATCGGATTCGACAACGACAAATATTTGAAATTACAATCCCAGCATATCCGCCAGCGGATTGACCAGTTTGGCGGTAAGCTGTATTTGGAATTCGGCGGCAAGCTGTACGACGATAATCATGCGTCCCGCGTCCTGCCCGGTTTTCAGCCGGACAGTAAGCTGCGCATGCTACTACAGCTGAAAGACCAGGTGGAAATGGTCATTGTCATCAGCGCCGGTGACATTGAAAAGAATAAAATCCGGGGAGACCTGGGCATTACCTATGACCGGGATGTGATCCGTCTGTTGGATGTGTTCCGTGGCTTTGGTCTGTATGTCAGCAGTGTGGTGCTGACCCGCTACCAGGATATGCCGACCGTTAACGCTTTCCAGGCAAGACTGGAAAGCATGGGCATGAAGGTCTATCACCATTACGATATCCCCGGATATCCTTCCGATACCGCCCGCATTGTCAGTGAGGACGGCTTCGGCAGAAACGAGTATATTGAAACCACAAGAGAACTGGTGGTCGTCACTGCGCCCGGTCCAGGCAGCGGCAAGCTGGCTACCTGCCTGAGCCAGTTGTACCATGAGCATAAGCGGGGGGTGCAGGCCGGCTATGCCAAGTTTGAGACGTTCCCGGTTTGGAATCTGTCCATCAATCATCCGGTGAATCTGGCTTATGAAGCAGCCACCGCTGACCTCAGCGATGTGAACATGATCGACCCCTTCCATTTGGAAGCTTACAACGAGACTACGGTCAACTACAACCGGGATGTAGAAGCGTTTCCCGTTCTGGTGACGATTTTCGAGAAGATTTTGGGCCAGTGCCCCTACAAGTCCCCCACGGATATGGGTGTCAATATGGTAGGCAACTGCATTATCGATGATGGCGAGACCCGAAAGGCCAGCGGCCAGGAGATTATCCGCCGTTACTACACGGCTCTGTGCGATTTCAAGCAAGGCAAGATCTCCGAGGATGTGATCCGTAAGCTGGAACTGCTGATGAAAAAAGCCGGTGTTTCTCCGGAAGACCGCAGCGTTGTTTCACCGGCGCTGGAACGGGCAGAGCTGACAGGAAAACCTGCTGCCGCTATGGAACTGCCCGACGGCACCATCATCACCGGAAAAACATCGGACCTTTTGGGCGCTTGCTCCGCGCTGCTGCTGAACGCACTGAAGCATCTGGCCGGGCTGGAAGACGAACTGCATCTGATCTCTCCCAGCGTGATCGATCCCATCCAGCATTTAAAGGTAGATCATTTTGGTAACCGGAATCCCCGGCTGCATACCGATGAGGTGCTGATAGCCCTTTCCATTTGCGCCACGACAGACGCACGGGCGGAACAGGCAATGGAACAGCTGTATAAGCTCCATGGCTGCGAAGTCCATTCCAGTGTGATCCTTTCTGCGGTGGACGAGAAGACATTCAAGCGGTTGGGCGTGAATCTGACCTGCGAACCCAGGTATAAATCTTAATAAAAGAACGGACGGTGACCATCACCGTCCGTTCTTTGTATCTCTTTTTACTTGTGCCAAAAGCTTGCGCATTTGCAGAGTGTCCTCAGAAGACGCATGGCTGCCATACCGGGCACGAATATAAAGCTGACGAATATGGGCGGATTCCTCGTTAATGCCGGGAATCCCTTTGGCCATTTTGTCGATCTCTGCGCTGGTGCTGCTTTCTTTCCTGCGCAGGCCGTTCTTTTCACACAGCTTCAAGAATCGGCGATAGTACCTGCGGATGCTGGCCACGGCAGCACTGCTTTGCTCCGAAACGTGCCTTTCATACGCCACGGTGTCGTAGGTAGTTTGGAATATCTGCCGGGATTCAGAAACAACAGTTCCGGGTTTGATTTTGCGAAGCAGAAAGATTATGGCGCAAAGCAGCGTGACCGCCACGACACACAGGAAGAGAATCTTGACCCAGGAAAAATCTGAAACAACTTCCTGTATTTCTTCAAAACCTTCCATCATCTCCGGCTTACGGTCCAATTCCTGCACGGAATCCGGGATGAACAGATCCAGTATCCATTGCAGCATCATCATGGGGATCCATGCCAGCAGCATCAGAAGGGGCGTCAGAACATACCGGTAAATGGGCAACAGAATGGCTTTGATACCGCTTATTACCGTGCGGGAACCCAGCAGATATGCCGCTGCGGGTACAACAGAGACGGCCAGAAGATTAATACAATGAAACCTCGGCTGATTGTAGACCTCAGGACTGTGCCGCAGTGTCCGCAAAAGCAGAATCGAGGACAGCAGCGCGGTAAGGGCAAAGGGCGGCAGCACGGAAAAATTCTGAAAACACAGTGCAAGGACGATGGCAAGACACAAAACCTTCCAAAAGTCTTCAAAAGATTCTCTTTGCTGTGAAAGGGACGGGGCCGGTTTGTCGGTTATGGATAGCCAAAGGGCATAAAGGGTAATGGGGGAAAGGACGATGAACGCCGGGAGGGTATTTTGCAGCAGGTAGCATCCGGCCATGGGGATAAGCAGACAGAACCGCAGGACTCTGCTTTTTGGAATACGGGAGACCGTATAGATCAGACACTGCAAAACCATGCAAAGCATGAAATCGCCGCTGCCGAAGTATGCCGCCACAGGTGCAGCGAACATGTAATAAATGGCGGCATCCCAAAGCATTTTCAGAAAAAAGACACCGATCATAAGCAGATATCCTTTCCACGGATCACCAGCAGACCCTCTGCCTGTCGCATCCGTAACAGAAAACGGTTGGTTTCTTCACTGCCGCCGGGGGTGATGAGGATTCTGCCGCTGTGGCCGGTCTGCTGCAGTTCCTGCTCCAAAAGCTGATCTAACGGCATAACGGGTTCTGCACTGGCCCGGCCTAAAACCTCCAAAATGGCACGAAAGTGCCGTTGTCCCAAACCGGCTATGCCGGAATTGTCGTGCTTCCTGCCCAGGAGCATGGCGTTGGAAGAGAAACTGTAGCGGATGCCTTTTTCTTCCAGCGCTGCGCAGACGGTTCTGGCGGCGCTGAAGCAGGATTCCAATGGGCCCTCTTTGTCTTCCAAGTCGGTCTCCACATTCAAAAGAACGGAAACGGAAGGGTCCACGGTGTAGTCGTTCTGTTTGACCATCAGTATACCGTGGCGGGCGCTTTGGCTCCATGCGATCCGCTTCATGGGTTCAGCGCCGGTGTATTCCCGATAACCCAGAGTCAAAACCGGATCTTCCAAAATGAAGCGCCGCGTGGAGATGTCTCCCAAGAACCCGCCAACCATAGCCTGCAGAGTCGCAGATTCCAAAGGCTTGGGCGCTACCACAATCTCCCGGAAACTGCCGCAGGTTTTCTCTGCCTCCTTTAGACCCAGGAAATCACCGCAGGCGATGTGCATATCTTCCAAAGTGTACCGCCCCCGCTGCGGGATGGATACAGAAATTTTCTTTTGCAGCCGCTGCCGCGGAAGCAGCCAGGCGGAAAAGGAAATATATTCCTCTCTGGAGAAGGGGAAATTGCAGCGGGCAGAAACGAAGGGGATGAGCCGTCTACTGTGGTTTTCCATAGTGATCTTGATTTCCACAGGAACATCCGGTTCCGTAAGTAAGGTGCTTGTCTCCCGGTCGGCGCGCAATACTGCCAAGGCTTTGTCTGCGGCTGTCACCTGCAGTACAATTACCAGAACCGCACCGACGATCAGTACCGCCCAGATCATAAACTTTCCAAAGGCACCGGGATCTGATCCAACACCTGTGCCAACGCATTGGGATTGTTAGCGGCGACCCGATGAGCCAACACATGGGGCGCTACATATTTCACATCCTCAGGAATCACATAATCCCTGCCGCTGAACAGGGCGGTGACCTGAGATGCCTTGTATAGGGCCATAGCACCGCGGGTGGATACACCGGCGCGGAACCGGCTGTCCTTACGGGTGGCTTCCACAATATCCATCATATAGCCGAGAACATCGTCGTTGACCGTTACCTGATGATAAGCAGAGCGGACATAGTCCGTTTCCTCCGGTGTGACGGTTTGCTCCAATGTATCCAAAATATCCAGGGTGGAAGTGCGGGCGATGACACCCATCTCCTGCTGCCGGGTCATGTAACCCAAAGAAAGGCGCATGAAGAAACGGTCTACCTGAGCATCGGGCAGGGGAAAAGTGCCGTAGGATTCCAGGGGGTTTTGGGTCGCCATGACCATAAAGGGCTCTTCCAAAGGCATGGTTGTGCCGTCGACGGTAATCTGCCGTTCTTCCATGGCTTCCAACAGGCTGGATTGGGTGCGGGGCGTGGCCCGGTTGATCTCGTCAGCCAGTACGATATTGGTAAACAGCGGGCCGGGACGAAACTCGAAATCGCCCAGCTTGGGGTTATAGAAGTTGATGCCGGTGAGATCGGAGGGCAGCAGGTCGGGAGTGAACTGAATGCGCTTGAATCCACCGCCGATGGTTTTGGCGAAAGCACGCAGCAGCATGGTCTTGCCGGTGCCTGGCACATCCTCCAAAAGCACATGACCGGAACAGATAAAGCAGGTCAGCACCAGTTTTATGATATCGTCCTTGCCGACAATCACTTTACCGCAGTTTTCGATTACTTTGTCTTTATATTGGATAAAACGGGAAATGTCCATAAGCCGCACCCCTTTGTTTTTTATGCATTATATAACAAGATTTTACCTATAGCAATGTTTTTCTGCGATTGCCTACAGCTCGTTCAATCGTAAATGATCGTTTAGCGCACTATCCAAAGCCTTCCCCTTGAGGGGAAGGTGGCACGGCGAAGCCGTGACGGATGAGGTGAAAAGGGGTATTTATACCCCTCATCAGTCAAAAATCAAAGATTTTTGACAGCTTCCCCCCAGGGGGAAGCCTTTGGGTGCGGTGGTAACTTAGCCCGCATAAACGATCATTTACCGGGTATTGGCAATGCAAAATTAACCCGGCTGAGGGTTCTGAATGGTAGCTACATACTGCACTGTTGGGAGGCTTGCATCCAGCGCGATGCGGTACAACTCCACATCCCCAAAATCAGCAGAGTAATCCCGGTAGCGCAGAAAAATGCTGTCGGAGGTTACAGCCATGATCTCCACATATCCGCTGACCGGGGTCTGTTGCAGGTTTTTTGGCAGTTCAACGGTGTTCCATTTCTGCCCGTCAAAAAGTACCATTTTGTGCCGGGTATTATTCTTTCGAAATGGGATTGTACTATTGTGAAGGGTGGTCTCCAGAATACAGTTGGGCAGCAACAGAAAACCATTACTGTTTCGTATGCGGTAGTTTTCCAGCTTAACTTCTTCACCGGTGGTCAAATCCCTGTCATAGTAGCCTTCGCTGCGCCGGAACAGCCGCAGGGTATTTCCCCACAGATACATACCCGTAAATTCCGCGTCCTGTACGATCATGGACATATCTTGCCTGACAAGTTCTCCGTCCCGGATCAAAAAGACATCCCCTGAAATAAGATTTTGATCGGTTCCCAGGGGAATACAACTAAAGTACGGCTCGCCGTAAGCCTGTAAAAAATCTCTCATCCAAATAAACTGCGAATTGGTATTACCGGTGTTCGGCTGTGTAGGATATTCTGTCTTCTTCCCATCCGCAATTTGAAAGACCCGGATCACCGCATTGCCTTGCGCATCGATATAGCAGGTCTGGCACAGCCAGTAATCCGGTGTCAGCAGGTTCTGAGTGCCGCCCTCTTGAGTGCTGATGGCCTCTTCCAGCACATATTCTACTCGCTGATCAGTTCCATCCAGTGCCATACTGGCCAAAACCACACCGATAGCGAGACCAGGATAAAGATTATTGTGCCGGGTAGATTGCAAATAAAAGATACGGTTATCTTTGATTGCAATGGAATCAGATCGAATGTTGGCACTGCAGTCCGTTCCTTTTTTATGAGTGCATTCCGGGCGGTTACATACGGGCACCCAGTTGTTTAGATCTGCTTTGTCGGCGTACCACAGGTATTGATCGTTGACCAGGTAATAACCGACGTCTGTTTCTGCCATAGCATAGTTTGAGGTGATCTCGCAGCGCTCACTGTTCCATGGCAACACTGAAAGCGCATCCTGGCGAAATATGCCGTATTGCAAATCCTGCACGAGTGTATGATTGCTTGTGACGGGAGCGCCCTCTTTTCCACAGCCAACGAGCAGCAACACAGCCAGCAAACCGGACAAAATTCTGCACACATGTTTCATGGATATCTACCCCGTTTCTCTATGATAGTTGCAGGTCACAGCAATATTCTGCTTTCCAATCGTCTCCGTCTATTCCAATACGGTAGAGCTGCGACGGATATTTGGGTCCTCGATAAGTTTTTATATTGCAGACCTTGAAGAATATACTATCGGAGGATACACCGAGTATATCCACATAGGTATTTTCGTCGGCCTTCAAAAGTTCTAGAGGTAAATCAACATCATGCCATTGGATACCGTCATAGACTGCCATAGCATGTTCCATACCTTGTTTGCGGTTTTCCAAGGAATCCCATAAAAGTGATGTTTCCACAATGCAATTCGACAGGAGTATCGATCCATGACTATCTTGCAGATAATTATCCGCAATCTTTGTTTTCTTTCCGGTAACAACATCAATATCATAGTAACCTTTGTTGCTTGTAAAGGTGCGAAGGGTACTGCCGTTGATACAGCCGCCCTCTTCCGGAATTCTGGATAGGGGAATCTTTTCAATATTCCCATTTTGGAAACGACATAGATCCTTGCTGGATATAGCCGAGTAATAGAAATACCGGTCACCTCGTAGTCTGCATATCTGTCGTGCTAACCAATACTCTGGACATCCTTCATCCCAAGTTTCATCCACGATCGTCTGCACGCCTGTTTCCGTAACACACATCATGCGAACCCTTGTTTTACCGGATGCATCTAGTTCATTTATCATGTATATCCAGCAATCCGGGAACAGCACGGTACCGCTGCTTCCAGCGCTGAGTGTCAGTGCATCTTCCAACACATAAGCTAATTTTTTATCGGTTCCGTCCGGCGCAACACTGGCAAGAATGCTTCCAACAGCCACAGACGAGTAGATTTCTGAACCGGTAAAATCTTCTATATAGATTCGGTCACCGCGAACAATGAAGGTTCCGGAAATCATTTTAGCATGGCACTTACTGTTGGTCCAGTGGGTGCAGTCAGGATTGCTGCATACAGGTACCCAGTTGCTCAGGTCAGTTTTATCTGCGTACAACAGATAATTCTGATAAGAGAAATAATAGCCATTTTCTGTTTCAGCCATTGTATTTGCCGTTGTATATTCCAATCTTCCAGAATTCCAATTCAGAATATCCAGCTGATCTGCTTCCATTACACCATAAACGAGAGCATTCTCTTCGTTCCACAGTTGGCTGCCAATGGGTGCGTCGGGGTTTTCTTGCTTGCATCCTACCAACAGTAGCAATACCGAAAACAACAAAAGCAGCATTTTCCCCATTTGTTTGTTGATCATAATAATCCCTCCATGCCGTTTTTCTTTTTCACTTATTAAGACGTTTTGGCGGATCAAAATGCAGCATGGTTTTGAAAATTTTTCAAAAAATTTTTGAGAACATAAATGATCGTTTAGCGGTGCAAAGCCTCCCTTGTCAAAGGGAGGGGGACCGCGTAAGCGGTGGAGGGATTCATCGCCCACAGGGCGATATGCTGCTTTGCAGCATGGAATCCCCCAGTCAAAAATCAAAGATTTTTGCC
>JAZNLC010000111.1:0-24573 GCA_045578895.1 Faecousia sp.
CCTCCCTTGTCAAAGGGAGGGGGACCGCGTAAGCGGTGGAGGGATTCATCGCCCGTAGGGCGATATGCTGCTTTGCAGCATGGAATCCCCCAGTCAAAAATCAGAGATTTTTGCCAGCCCCCTTTCACAAGGGGGCCTTGGATGCTGCGCTAAACGATCATTTACAGCAGTAACGTTACCGAGCGGGCACAGGGAAGTAACGAAAAGCACCGCACTGTGCACGAATTGTCTGCGGATGCGTTGACCCGCGCTGCCGGTGGCAGATGAAGCGGGGCATAAGCATGTGCAGCGGTCAAAATTTCGTGAGCGGATAGCGAATAAGAAATTTTGGGTACCGCAAACGGATCACTGCCCGCATAAACGATCATTTATGGTGGCAGAAGGATCATATCTGCTATAAAGTAGAAAATGCCCCGTGCTGAAAGGCACGGGGCATTGATGCATGGAATTACTTCAGGATCTTCAGAGCACCGGTGGGGCAAGCTTCTGCACACTTCAGGCAGGTTGCGCACTTGGCGATCTTGGCGGTATCCCGGAACTCGGGCTTAATGACAGTGGTGAAGCCACGGCCAACCAGACCCAGCAGACCTTCGCCTGCGACCTCTTCACAGGTACGCACACAGAGGTTACACAGGATGCACTTGCCTTCGTTGCGCTCGATGCAAACCAGCTTCTTCTCACTGCCGCTTTGGCGCTTAGCACCGGCGAAACGGGCGGGGTTTACTTCATACAGGTTGGTGTGATGCACCAGCTTGCAATCGTGGAAATCATGGCAGCCGCACTCCAGGCAGCGCAGAGCTTCTGCACGGGCCTGCTCGTCGGAGAAGCCGTTGATAACGGCTTCAAAGTTACCCTTGCGGTATGCGGGATCCTTGCAGGGCATTTCAGCGCGGGCGATCTTCTCGCGGTCAGCGAACTCTTCAGCGGTGACCTTGCGCTCGGAGTAGTAGGGAGCGCGAACCTTGGTATCCTGGCCGTTCAGGCAGGCGCCGATTGCAAAAGCGGCATCGTTGGCCTCGCCAATGGCGCGGACAGCGATGGAAGGGCCACGGTTGGTGGCATCGCCAACAGCGAACACACCTTCGATGTTGGTAGCGCCGTTATTCTCGCTGGCCTCGATGGTACCCTTACGGGTCTGGGTCAGAGCCTCAAAGCCTGCCAGGTTGCAGCGCTGGCCGATAGCGGAAATAACGGTATCTACATCCAGGATCTCAAACTTGCCTTCCACAGGCACAGGGCTGCGGCGGCCGGAAGCATCGGGCTCGCCCAGTTCCATAACCTGCAGCTTGATCTTTACGACCTTGCCGTTCTCGCCGATGATCTCAGCGGGATTGGTCAGCCACTTGAACTCGACACCCTCTTCCAGAGCCTCTTCGATCTCCAGATCCTCAGCGGGAGCTTCAGCGCGGGTACGGCGATAGATAACGTAGACATTCTCAGCACCCAGACGAACTGCGGTACGGCAGGCGTCCATGGCGACGTTACCGCCGCCGACGACAGCAACATTCTTGCCCAGGTCGGGACGGCCGCCCAGGTTGACTTCGCGCAGCATGTCGATGCCGCCCAGGACACCTTCCAGCTTATCGCCTTCACAGCCAACGCCGGTGGACTTCCATGCGCCTACAGCAACCAAAACAGCATCATAGTTAGCGCGCAGGTCATCCAATGTCACATCGGTGCCGACCTTAACATTGTTCTTCATCTCAACACCCAGGCTGGCGATGGATGCAACTTCGGCAGCCAGAACAGCCTTGGGAAGTCTATACTCGGGGATACCGTAGCGGAGCATACCGCCCATTTCGGGCATCATGTCCATCACGGTGACAGCGTGCCCCTTAACAGCCAGCTGGTAAGCAGCGGTCAGACCTGCGGGGCCGCCGCCAACGATAGCGACCTTCTTACCGGTAGCGGCAGCTACTTCAGGCTTGAAGGGGTTCTCGGACTTCATGTCGTTGTCAGCAGCAAAAGCCTTCAGATAAGCGATGGACAGGGGCTGCTCAACCAGTGCGCGGCGGCACTTATCCTCACAGGGATGGGGGCAGACACGGCCGATGGATGCGGGCAGAGGGATCTTTTCCTTAATGATCTCAACAGCCTTGGTATCGTTGCCCAAAGCAATCTGCTTGACGTAACCCTGAACATCGGTGTGGGCGGGGCAATTCAGCCCGCAGGGACCCTTGCAGTCGCCGTCGTGGTCACTCATCAGCAGTTCCAGAGCAACCTTACGGGCCTGGACGACACGCTTGGACTCGGTGTTAATCTTCCAACCATCGGCTGCCATGGTGGAGCAGGCGCGCATCAGCTTGGGCAGGCCTTCGCCTTCCACAACGCAGACACCGCAGGCACCGTAGTGCTTGACCTCAGCCAGGTGGCACAGGGTGGGGATAAAGATGCCGTTGGCTTCGGCAATTTCCAGAATGGTCTGGCCCTTCTGGCCAACGCACTCTTTGCCGTTAATCGTAATCTTAATTTCACTCATCTTCTGGTCCTCCTTATTCCACGACCACTGCGCCCTTACGGCAGGAGTGGATACACTGGCCGCAGCGGATGCAGACGTTGGGATCAATGCTGAAGGTCTTCTTCAGTTCACCGGAGATAGCGCCTACGGGGCACTTCTTGGCGCACAGGCTGCAGCCGATGCACTTCTCGGGATCGATGGAGTAGGTCAGCAGAGCGGGGCATTCCTTAGCGGGGCACTTCTTGTCATTGATGTGTGCCTCGTATTCGTTACGGAAGTAACGGATGGTGGTAAGTACGGGGTTGGGAGCGGTCTGACCCAGGCCGCACAGAGCGCCGTCCTTAATGGTCAGGCACAGCTCTTCCAGCAGCTCAATGTCGCCTTCCTTGCCTTCACCCTTGACGATGCGCTCCAGAGTCTCACTCAGACGCTTGGTGCCGATACGGCAGTGGACACACTTACCGCAGGATTCACGGGTGGTGAACTCCAGGAAGAACTTGGCGATACCGACCATGCAGGTGGTCTCGTCCATAACGACCATACCGCCAGAGCCCATGATGGCACCAGTAGCGCCCAAAGCGCGGTAGTCGATAACGGAGTCCAGCAGGTGAGCGGGGATACAGCCGCCGGAGGGGCCGCCCAGCTGCACAGCCTTGAACTCGTGACCGTCACGGATGCCGCCGGCAATGCCGAAGATCACATCCCGCAGGGTCTTACCCATGGGGATTTCCACCAGGCCGGAGCGCTTTACCTTACCGGTAACAGCGAAGACCTTGGTGCCCTTGGAGTTCTCGGTGCCCATTGCGGAGAATGCGGCACCGCCGTTATTGATGATCCAGGTGATGTTGGCGAAGGTTTCAACGTTGTTGATGTTGGAGGGCTTCAGCCAGTAACCGGCCTGTGCGGGGAAGGGAGGCTTCAGACGGGGCATACCACGGCTGCCTTCCAGGGATTCGATCAGAGCGGTTTCCTCACCGCAGACGAATGCGCCTGCGCCGGCCTTGATGCGCATCTTGCAGCTGAAGCCGGTACCCAGGATGTTCTCGCCCAGGTAACCCTTTTCCTCAGCTTGCTTGATGGCGTTGGTCAGACGGACGATTGCCAGAGGATACTCGGCACGAACGTAGACAACCGCTTCCTTAGCGCCGATGGCGTAAGCGCCGATCAGCATGCCTTCGATCAGGTTGTGGGGATCGGACTCGATGACAGCACGGTCCATAAATGCGCCGGGGTCACCTTCGTCAGCGTTACAGATCAGATACTTCTCTTCACCGGGGCTCTGACGGGCGGCATTCCACTTGAACCAGGTGGGGAAGCCTGCACCGCCACGGCCGCCCAGGCCGGAGATCTTGATCTCTTCGATGACCTGCTCGGGAGTCATGGTCTTCAGGACCTTCTCCAGAGCCTTGTAACCGTCGTCAGCGGTGTAAGCATCGATCTCATCGGGATTGATGATACCGCAGTGACGCAGGGCAATACGGGTCTGCTTGTTCAGGAACTCAGCGTCATCTTCCTTGATGACCAGATCCTTCAGCAGAGAGTAATCGTTCTTGGCGACAGCCTCGACGATGGTGTCAGCATGCTCGGGCTTGACCTGCACACAGCGGTACAGGGTGCCGTCAGCAGCATAGACATCAACGATGGGCTCCAGGTAGCAAATACCGATACAACCGGCAATGGACAAAGAGGCAACTTCCGTGTTCAGCTTGGCTTCCAGTGCGCTGTAAACAGCACCGGCGCCGGCTGCCAGACCGCAGCTGCCCTGGCCTACAACAATACGTGCGCTCATTTACATGCCCTCCTTCTCACGAATCTCACGGAGAATCTTCTTGACCTTATCAGGAGTCAGAGAACCGTAGGTATCTTCGTCGATCATCATAACAGGTGCCAGAGAGCAGCAGCCCAGGCAGGAGACGATGCTCAGGCTGAACAGACCGTCAGCGGTGGTCTCGTTATTGCCGATGCCCAGTTCTTCCTGGATGGCATCAATGATACGCTCCGCGCCGTTAACGTAGCAGGCGGTACCCTTACATACCATGATCAGGTGCTTACCGACAGCGGTAAAGCGGAACTGAGAGTAGAATGTGGCAACGCCCAAGATCTTAGCAGGGGTCAGACCGGTGCGCTCGGAGATGTGATAGACTGCATCGATAGGAATGTAGCCATAGATCTCCTGGGTTTTTTGCAGGATGGAAATGAGGCTGCCCTTGACATCGGCATACTTATCCAGCACGTCCTTCAGCAGAGACAGATCCACATTTTCGTGGTTGCAGCACATTGTGATTCACTCCTTATTATTTCTATTCCGGTGTTCGGCGTCGTTCAGGGCATACGCCGACACCTTACATTCCAAAATACATTATACCAATATTAGCCAGTGATTGCAATAACAATTTTCTAACAAAACTGGTTTACATAATTTTTAAAATAATGTCGAATCGGCAAAAAGAAAGCCCATGACACGTTCTCGTGTCATGGGCATAAAGATGGGAATTATTTGTCCTTCAGGATGTCGCGGATCTCAGCCAGCAGCTTCTCTTCTGCAGAGGGTTCGGGCTCGGGAGCGGGCGCTTCGGGAGCGGGCTCTTCTTCCTTTTTCTTACCGGCTTCGGCCAGGGCATTCAGACCCTTTACCAGCCAGAAAACAACCAGAGCAAGAATAGCGAAGTTGATAACAGCAGAGATGAAATTGCCGTAGGTCAGGTAGTTCAGAACTTCCTGGACCACTTCTTCGCCTGCCTCGTTGACTACGGTTTCGTAAGTGGGTTCTACCCAGGGCATCCGGGGCAGAGCGATCTTTGCTTCGCTGAAATCGGCACCGCCCAGGAAGATGTTTACGATAGGCATGATCAAATCGTTGGTTAGGCTTTTGGTGATGGTGGAGAAAGCACCGCCGATGATAGTACCAACGGCCAGCGCCATGGCATTGCCCTTTACGGCAAAGGTTTTGAACTCGTCCCACCAGGAGGGCTTTTTAATGTTTTTCTTCATAATGGTCGTTCCTTTCTGACTTTATTTTTTCTCAATGATCTCCAGGCCGCCCAGGTACTTGCGCAGGCACTCGGGAACAACAATGGAGCCGTCGGCGCGCTGGTTCTGCTCGACCAGGGCGGGGAAAATACGGGAAGTTGCCAGACCGGAGCCGTTCAGGGTATGAACGAAGTCGATCTTGCCATCGGCACGGCGGTAACGGATGTTGCCGCGGCGGGCCTGATAGTCACGGGCATTGGAAACAGAAGAAACTTCCTTGTAGCCGTCCATGGAGGGAATCAGAATTTCAATATCGTAGGTTCTTGCCATGGAAGCGGAGCAGTCGCCTGCAGCCAACTTCACAGTACGGAAGTGGAAGCCCAGACCCTCTACCAGCTTTTCTGCCTTGGTGACCAGCTCGTCGAATGCTTCATCGGAGGTTTCGGGAGTGGTGAACTGGAACATCTCCACCTTATTGAATTGGTGGCCACGAACCATGCCGCGCTCGTCGGCACGGTGAGAACCGGCTTCCCGGCGGAAGCAGGGAGTATACGCGAAGAACTTCTTGGGCAGGTCTGCCTCGGTCAGGATCTCATCGCGGTAAACGGATGCCAGCGCGGCTTCCGCGGTGGGGAGCATATAGTGGGTGCGGTCGTCGGTGGGGTTGGCAATCTTATAGACTTCGTCGGCAAACTTGGGGAACTGGCCTGCGGTCTCACCACACTGGTACTCCAGCATGTGAGGAGGCAGGATAAAGTCATAACCGTCGGCGGTGTGGCAGTCGATGAAGTAGTTCAGCAGAGCCCACTCCAAACGGGCACCCATGCCGGTGTACATCCAGTTGCCGGCACCTGCCAGCTTGACACCGCGCTCATAGTCGATCAGACCCAGGTTGGTGCAAAGATCCACATGGTGCTGGGGAGCAAAGTCAAACTCGGGTTTCTTGCCTACATAACGCAGAGGCTCATTATTCTCTTTACCGCCGGGTAGCAGGTCAGAATCGGGCAGGTTAGGCAGGCTCAGCATTAAAGTGCGGAACTCTACATTCAAATCCTTGAGGGTTGCGGCATCGTCGGCGATCTCTGCATCCAGAGCGATGGAAGCCTGTTTGTTTGCTTCAATAACGGCATCGAGTTCGCTGGTGTCCTTGCCCTGCTTTTCAGCACCCTTTTTCTGACCGAACAGCTTACCGTTTTCCTTAGCCAGCTTATTTTTCTGTGCGGTTTTGGTTTCGGTGGAAGTCTTCAGCGCGCGGATCTGCACATCCATTTCCAGGATCTTATCTACAATTGCGTCGCAATCGACTTCCTTTGCGTGAAGGCCGGCCTTTACGGCATCGGGGTTTTCTTTAATACGCTTGATATCTAACATGTTTTTCTTCTCCTTATGATATACACATGGCCTTAGCCAATAACTTCAGATTTCTTGGGCATGATCACTGCACAAATCAGATAACCGATCAAGCCGACACCGACGGTACATAGGGTAACCAAAGCCCAAATCAAACGGATAAGGGTGGGATCAATGTTAAAGTATTCTGCGATACCGCCGCAGACACCATCCAGTTTCTTACCTTCTTCAATTTTATACAGCTTCTTTTCCATCTCAGTTTCCTCCTTTTGATTGCAGTGTCATCAATGCGTCTAATAATACCTGCAGGTCCTCCGGACCGTAGAATTCCAACTCAAACTTGCCCTTACGCTTGCCGTTGATGATTTTTACTCCGCGGCCCAGATGCTTGGATAGATTCTTTTCGCACTCAGCTACATAGTTGACCGCTAAAGTTTCTTTCACGGGTTTCTCAGGAGGGTCCTTCTCCAGATTTTTGCATAGGAGTTCCGCCTGTCTGACGGAAAGATCCAGAGCACAGATCTTTTGGGCGGCTTCCTGCTGTTTGCGGTCAGATTTGAGCGTCAGAACTGCCCGGGCATGTCCCGCGGAGAGCGCTCCCTTGCGGACAGCTTCCAACACTTCGGGACACAGGTTCAACAGACGCAGAGCGTTTGCGACAGCAGGTCTTGATTTGCCTACACGCTGGGCGGCTTGTTCCTGCGTCAAACCGTAATCGTCCATCAAAGCGCGGTAACCCAACGCTTCTTCTACGGGATTCAGATCCTGACGCTGCAGGTTTTCAATCAAGGCCAGTTCCATGGCCTTTTTATCGTCGGCTTCAATGATGACCGCGGGAATTTCTGTAAGATTAGCCATCCGGGCAGCGCGCCAACGGCGTTCGCCGGCAATGATCTGATAGTATCCGTCGGAGAGTTCACGCACGGTCAAGGGTTGTACCACACCGTGCTGGGCAATGGACTCGGATAAGCTTTGCAGCTCCTCTTCGTCAAAATCATGCCGAGGCTGATCCGGATTGGGTTCTACTTTATATATGGGTAGCAATTGATAAGGGCTTTTGTCGGGAGAAACCTCGTTAAAATCTCCAAGCAAAGCACCTAATCCCTTACCTAAGCCTTTTTGAGATGCCATTTACATCACCTCGTGCTTTAATTTATTATGGATTTCATTTGCCAGCTCCCGATAACTTTGCGCACCGCGGCTGGAACGGTCATAGGCTGTGACCGGGATTCCGTGGCTGGGCGCTTCCGCAAGGCGGATGTTTCTGGGAATCACTGTGGCAAATACCTTTCCAGGAAAGTGCTTGCGAACTTCCTGCGCTACTTGCGTTGAAAAGTTTGTTCTACCGTCAAACATGGTTAGTACCACACCAAAGATATCCAATGTGGGATGAATCTTCCGCTTAATCATCCGAAGTGTTGACATCAGATCAGAGAGACCTTCCAAAGCGTAGTATTCACATTGCACGGGAATTAAAATGCTGTCTGCCGCGGCTAGACCGTTAATAGTCAGCAATTCCAAGGAAGGCGGGCAATCAATCAGGATCACATCATAGTTGTCCCGGATCGGCTGCAGCGCATTGCGCAGCTGATAATTCGGTTGGGGCATTGCGATCAGCTCTACACCGGCTCCGGCCAGATCGGCTGAGGAGGGCAGTACATCCGCGTATTTTGTGCGGATGATGGCCTCGTGGACCGGCGCACCGTTGATGACGACATCATAAACGCTTTTTTTAATTTTATGTTTATCAACACCTAAGCCGGAAGAGGCATTTGCCTGGGGGTCAAAGTCGCATAAAAGAACATTGTTACCCAATTCCGTTAATGCCGCGGCCAGGTTTACAGCCGAGGTGGTTTTGCCGACACCGCCCTTTTGATTGACCACAGCGATTATTTTACCCATAGATATGCTCCTTTATATATGTACACGCTTTCGGAATGTTTCACGTGGAACATACGGAAACCCGTGTGTTTCACGTGAAACATTTAATCTGCTGTTTTAGAGGCACCGACGGTGCTGTAATTCTGCCCGATCTCATGCGTGTCACTCTTGGCCGATATGGTATCAAACAGCAAGGCCGCAGACAAAATAAAAGCAAAAACAGTGACGGCCAAAGCAACACTTAACCAGTGGATGACTTTTTTTGCCCGTTTGAGCCGTTCCTCCGGTGAAAGGGGCTTCTTTCGGGGAGAGGCTTTTTTTACAGGTGCGATATATGGCCGGTGGGGAAGCAACACGGGTGTGCCGGGTTTTACGGGAAACTGTGCCATCACAGCTAAACAGCTTTCGCAAAAAGCTTGCTTTTCCGGTATTTCTTTTCCGCATTTCATGCAGTGCAATTATGCCGCCTCCCTTTTGTTGATAGTCCATGCCCATTGTACAACAACTTTTTCTGTTCGTAAAGAACTTTTTGAAAACTGAGGGTAAAAACAATACACAAACATTTCACAAAATAGACATAAAAAATCTAAGAATTACACTTGACAATCACATGACCATATGGTAATATCATATCACCACAAGGAACGGAGGTGTCGAAAATGAAATGGACGATTCCCGGTACGGTACTGCAGATCCGGCGGGAGGACGCGGAGCATATTGAAGAGATATTCGCATCCATGTTTTTAGCCGGCGGTGTTGTTCTGGGCCAGGTGGCAAGTATTACGGGTTTGGAACCCTATACGGTGCAGAACTGGGTGAAGCGGGGATTCCTGCCATCGCCGGAAAACCGGCGCTATTCTCAAAAGCAGCTTTGCAGGATCATACTGATCAATATGCTGAAAAGCGCATTACCGCTGGAAACGATTTGCAGCCTGCTGGAATATATCAACGGCAAACTGGATGAAGAAGCGGACGATATCATCGATGACGCCGCACTGTATTTTCTGTTTGTCAGGCTGGCGGCCCGGGCTAAGCAGCTGGATGATCCCGGGGCATGGGAAAGCGCGTTGGAAACGCTGCTGAGCGACTATCAGGAGCCGATACCCGGAGCAAGAGACAGAATTGAAAAAGCCCTTCGCATTATGCTGACCGCGTGGATCGCAGTACGGATGCGCCAGGCAGCGGAAAAGCGGATCGAAGAACTGCTATAAGAAAGGAAGATTGTAAAATGGACAATATGGACAACAATGGACAATACAGATGGTCCCCCGGCGGAAATCCGCCAAAGAAAAAGCCGATGGATATGAAGAAGATCGGCAAAAGAATCTTGATCGTCGCGGTGGTTGCGGTGCTGTTGCTGGGTGTGGGTACCTGCTTCTATACCGTCGATGACAAGCAGCAAGCGGTGGTCACTACTTTTGGTAAGGTGACAGATGTGACGGATGCAGGCGTGCATTTTATGCTGCCCTTCGGAATCCAGCAGGTGCACAAGGTAGATGTGAATGTCTATCAGAAAATCGAGCTGGGCTACACAACGGAAATTGGCGGAAACTATCAGACAAAGACAAAGGAAAGCACCATGATTACCGGTGACTACAACATTGTCAATGTAGACTTTTTCGTGGAATACAAGATTTCTGATCCGGTGCAGTACCTGTTTTCCTCCAACAGCCCGGAGCTGATCCTGCGGAATCTGATCCAAAGCCAGGTGCGCAATGTGGTAGGCTCTTCCACCGTCGACTCGGTACTGACCGACGGTAAAGAAAATATCCAGATGCAGGTGAAAAATCTGGTTACGGAGATTTTGGAGGAGTATGATATCGGCCTGACACTGGTGGATGTGAAGATCCAGGATTCTGAGCCCCCTACGCAGGAGGTTATCGAAGCCTTCAAGGCGGTTGAGACTGCAAAGCAGCAGGCGGAAACCGTGGTCAACGATGCCAAGGCATATCAGAATGCCAAGCTGCCCGATGCCCAGGCTCAGGCAGATAAGCTGATCCAAAACGCCGAGTTTTTGAAGCAGAAGCGTATCAACGAGGCGGTGGAGCAGGTAGCGATGTTCAATGCCATGTATGAAGAGTATATTCTCAATCCTGAGATTACCCGCTCCAGAATGTATTATGAGGCCATTTCTCAGATCCTGCCCGGTGTGAAGCTGTATATCAATACCGCCTCCGGTGACGGCAATGATGTGCAGATGCTGCTGCCTTTGGAGAGTATGGTGCAAAACAACACCGGCGCGGAGGGAGGTAACTGATATGAAAAAAGGAATTATGATCGGTATCGTCATTGCCCTGCTGGTGATCGTTCTGTCCGGCGCGATGTTTACCGTTAGAGAAAACGAATACGCCTGTACGGTGCGCTTTTCCAAGATCATCGACACCACCGACCAGGCTGGCCTGCACTTTAAGATCCCCTTTATTGACAGCATCAAGTATTTTACCAAGGCAACGATGCTCTACGATATTCCGCCTTCTGAGGTTCTGACCTCCGACAAGCAGAATATGACCGTAGATTGCTATGTGCTGTGGAATATCAGCGATCCTTTGCGGTTCTATCAGACACTGGGCTCCACTGCCGTCGCAGAGCAGCGTTTGGATGCACTGACCTATAACGAGCTGAAGACCGTCATGGGTACTTTGGCGCAGGCAGACATTATCAACATGGAAGACGGCGCCAAGCGAAACGAGATCTACAACAACATCGCCAAGGATGTGGACGCGCTGGCGCAGACCTACGGCATCCATGTGGAAGATGTGAAGATCAAACAGTTTGACCTTCCGGAGTCTAACCTGAACGCGGTCTATTCCCGCATGATCTCCGAAAGAAATCAGATGGCGGAGAAATACACCGCAGACGGCAACTATGAAGCATCCATTATCCGCAACGATGTGGATAAGCAGGTGAATATTATGGTATCCAATGCCCAGGCAGAAGCGGCAAAGCTGGAAGCCGAAGGCGAAGCAGAATATATGCGGATGCTGGCAGCGGCCTATGATACCGCCGAAAAGAAGGAATTCTATGAATTCACTTTGGCGCTGGACGCGCTGAAGAAGAGCCTGACAGGCAGCGAGAAGACCATTATTCTGGATGCGGATTCCGCATTGGCCCAAATTTTGACCGGCGCAAACTGATCCATTACGAAAGAATCCCCGCCCAAGGACGGCCTCACTATGTGAGTCCACCCAAAGCGGGGATTTTTCTCTGTTAATACAGCGCAAAGACGATGGTCGCCCAAAGCTGCTTCCACCAATTCAAGTGTCGGAGCTTGTTTTTCGATCCGTTGAGCCAAGTATCAAATGTGGCCAATTCTTCCTGAGTAATAGAGTGGTGGCTGAATTTGGCTTTTTGGGCCAACTGAAGAAGGGGCTGCTCCGGTTTTTCTTTTCGCACCCTGCAGTGCAGCTCTACTTCCTGCCACCGGGCAAGGGCCCGGGCATTTTTTCTGCCGCGGTTTCGCTTTCGCATACGCAAGGCTACCCGCAGACGCCACTGTCCGATCACGGCACCCAGCAGGGCCAAGGCAGACATAATCCAAACGAGCCACTTATGATCCGGTTTCTCCGGCATATTCGGTCCATCCGAGCCTCCAATCTGGGAAACTGCGCCTTCGCCGGTGGTTTCCGTAGGCTGCAGATGCGGCTCGGTGGTATTTTCGGTAGCAGTATGGGGAGTAGATTCTGTGGCGCTTTCCGTGGTTGCTTCGGTTTGAGCGGTGGTTTCGGTTGTGGACAGAGACCCGGTAGGCGGAGCGGTTTCAACTTCGGAAGGTTCGGTGGTTTCCGGCACGGCAGTTTCGGAAATACCGTCAGCCGGCGTAGGCTCCAAAGGCACCCAGCCTACATTGTCAATATAAACTTCCACCCAGGCATGAGAATTGCGGTTTTGTACCTCTACCGTACGGTTGGCCTGGGCGTAGGCCAAATAACCTGTCATATACCGGCAGGGGATTCCGGCAGCCCGGAGCAGAACAGCAGCCGCTGTGGCAAAATGGATGCAGTAACCGGTGTCACTTTCCTCCAGGAACCACATTGCAAAGTCTTTCGTACCCGCAGGCATTTTCGGTGTGTTCAGACTATAGGCGGCAGATGCCGATACATGCCGCACGATCTCCTGCGCGCGGCTCCATACACCGCTTGGCAATGAGGGCAATTCCCGTGCCAAATAGGCTTCCGCCGCCTGGCGTGTGCTGTCTGTCAGTTGCGTATATGCCGCGGGAGCGTCTTCGGAAGGAAGCTGCCAGTTGTCGTTGTAAGAAGGCTGCAGGCGGTATTTGGCAGTATAGCCCCGCCATGGGCCGATATTCGAGACTTGCCCCCGCTCTTCAAAGAGAGCGTTGGTACTATTTGCAGAACCAACGCCGTAAAAACCGTAAGGCAGATACAACACATCATGCAAAGACCGGGTAGTAATGCGCACCGAACGCAGCGCGCCGGTGGGCGGTACGGCAACCGCGGCAGAGGTGTACTTGCAATCCCACCAGGTACCGTAATAGGTGTCAAAGGCTTTGCCTCGCAGGTACAAATAACCATCCTGGTTGGCGGTAACATCCATTACGGTGCCGCGGCGATGGCTCTTTGGACCAACGGTGCCTAAATTGACCCAACTGCCCTCGTCCCGGACGGGGGTTTGGTGCGGGTCTTTTCCGCTGCCGGAAATCAGTCCCTGTACCCAACTAAACAACGCATCCACCTTTTCCAGCCGGGTGTAGCTTTTTTGCGGCAGCGACAGCATCGTGATCAGTATTGCCGCGGCTACCGGGATGGCCAGCAGCTTCAGCAATGCTTCTCCCCTGCCTTCTTTCTTTGGCAGCCGCACCAACAGCAAAAGAGCACAGCAAAGCAGCGTGCCGAAAAAATAGGATCCGATGGGGACCGTATCCACCAGAAGCATACAAGGAATGACCGGCAGGCATGTCAATAGCAAAGAGGCTGCTGTCCCTTTACACCGGAGATAGCTCCAGCAGATGCCCATCGCGAGCCACGCGCCTAAAAGGCACAGCGCCAGCTGCGCCGAATCAGGCAGAAGAACCTCATCCGTCCAGCGGATGATGCCCCAGCCATAACCCATATCATACAAAAGGGAAACGCGACCCAGAAAGGCCTCCAGGCTGACTTCCAATTGACCCTTTCGCCACAGCCGGATGCACAGCAAAAGGAAAATGCCGGGGACCGCGCCAAACCATTTCCGGTCAGCGGTAAAGCCGGTAAGCACAGCCCCTATAACACAGGCGGCAGCTACCGGGAATATGGCGACTTTCCAAAAACCCATGCCGGTGATCAGACAGCCCATGCCGCAAAACGAACCCACGATAGCCAGCACAAGGGCAGTCAAACGCTTTTTTTGGTCAAGTCTCATGGTCGCCACCTCCTATATGGTGCCGCCAAAGGGACTTGGGATACACCGGGATCTCCTCTTCCGCAGCAGCAGGCTGCTGCAGCAGTGCATCGATGGCATCCTGTGCTTCCTGCTCATTGGAAACACTCAGATCTGCCATGCCGTTGCCGGTATAACAAAGAATCCGGTGTTTGATGTTATTTTGGGCTAAATAGCTGCTCATGCCCCAAAGCCGACCCAATTTTCGGTCCAGCATATCCGCATCTCCGGAAAGCTCCATGGTCAGCAGCACCGCATTTTGCTGGGCCTCCATAGGCTCCCGGACAATCAATTCGCCGGTCTTTGCCGACAGTTTCCAGTGGATCTGCCGCAGATTATCGCCGGGACGGTACTCCCGCAATTCATGATTTTCCGCGTAACCGCCGCCGGGTTTGGGGCGGGTAATATTGCATAGATACCGGCTCATATCCGGCAGCTGCTCCGGCAGAAGAATATGGGGCCGGACCAAAAAGAGCCGGTCCTCCCGCAGTCGTGCCGGAAGCCGGAAGAGCCCCATATAGTCCGACACCCACAGATGGCGGCATTGCAAACGGTAAGCGCCGCAGTGCCCGGTAGGCAATGCCGCTCCCGGTTTGAATCTTTTCTTTTTTTGGGTGGCTACCGTCAGCAGCTGCAGTTGTCCGCTGATCAACGGCATAGGAAACCGGCAGCTTGCGCGTAAGTGTGCCTTAGCCGGAGTCCCTACCGTCACATGGCCGGGGCACTGGAGTACAACCTTGCAGCTTAGCATAGCAGGCAGGCTGAGCAGCAGTGACAGCCAAGGCAGAAACGCCGCAGTGATCAGTATCACCGCGCTGAGCCAGTTCCGGGATGCCCAGTAAAACGCCACAGCGCCTGCAAGGGCGATGGCATATATGATCCGCCGCGCTGCCATATCAACGCAGTTTTGGGGCATCCACCCCATCGAGGATCTGCCTGAGCACTTGCTCGGCAGAAAGACCCTTGCCTTCGGCCCGCTCGCTGAGCAGTAGGCGGTGGGCTGTTACGCAGGCGAATACCTCCTGCACATCTTTTGGGATCACATAATCCCTGCCCCGAAGCTGGGCAACGGCCTTGGCCATGGCGGTAACCGCCAATGTGGCACGGGGACTGGCACCCCGGGCAATATCCGGGTGGTTCCGTGTGGCGTTGATCAGCTCCACGATATATTTCACCACATCGATACTGACATGGGTTTGAGCCACCGTTTCCTGCATCAAAGCCACATCCGCAGGACGAAAGAGCTGAGACAGGGTTTGCAAAGGATCCTGCCCCTGGCGGTTCAGCACCATATTGATCTCATCCTTGGGATTGGGATACCCCAAAGACAAACGCACCATAAACCGGTCCATCTGGCTGTCGGGCAAAAGCTGCGTACCGGCAGCACCGGTGGGGTTTTGAGTGGCAATCACAATAAACGGATCGGGCAGCTTATGGGTAGTTCCGTCCACTGTCACCTGGCCCTCTTCCATTGCTTCCAGCAGCGCGGACTGGGTGCGGGAGGTCGCCCGGTTCAGCTCATCCGCCAAAAATAAATTGCACAATACGGCACCAGGCTGATAACTCATCGCACCGGTAGCCTGGTTTAAAATGGAATAGCCCGTGACATCCGAAGGCAGCACATCCGGGGTAAACTGCACACGGTTATAAGAAAGACCCAGGGTTCGGGAAAAGGCCAGCGCCATAGTAGTTTTTCCTACACCGGGGATATCCTCTAAAAGAATGTGACCTTTGGCCAATACAGCTGCCAGAACCCAAAGCAGTGTCTTGTCTTTGCCCACGACCACATGGCGCACCTGGGATATGATCTTCTGCGCCTGGGATACTACTTGGAAATCTCTCGCTTGCATTGCTATACGCCCCTTATGCTGTAATTTTTTGTAATTATACCACACAGCTGTGATCTTTGCAAGATTTGCCCTACCCGCATTTTCTTAAGAATCATGAATACTTACATGTATTACAGTTTTATCCAAATTTTAAGGATATTCCCCCAGTTTTCCGTTGCGATACGTAAAAAGCTATGCTATAATATTCGAAGTCTCATGTTGGAGGTTTCTATGCTTAAGAAATATTTAATTGCATTTTTCGTTTCCATGATACCGCTGATTGAGCTGCGGGGCGGTGTTCCTTACGCAGTGCTGATGGGGCTGGATTACTTTCCGGCGCTGATCGTCTGTGCGATCGGCAACATGCTGCCCGTACCGATCATCTACTTTTTCGCCCGTAAAGTTTTGGAATGGGGCAAGGATAAAAAATACATCGGCAAATTTTTCACCTTCTGTATTGAAAAAGGCGAGAAGGGCGGCAAAAAGCTGACTCAGACCGCAGGCCGCGGCGGCCTGTTTGTAGCGCTGATGCTGTTTGTAGGTATCCCTCTGCCCGGCACCGGCGCATGGACCGGTACCCTGGCTGCCTCTTTCCTGAATATGGGCATCAAATCCACCACAGCAGCGGTTACTTTGGGTGTTATGATCGCCGGCGTTATTATGGGTATCGTCAGTATGACCGGTGTTCATGTATTCGGACTTTGATTTTAGGAGGTAACAATTATGTCCAACTGCTTGTTCTGCAAGATCGTCGCCGGGGAAATCCCCTCTACCAAGGTCTATGAGGATGAACAGATCCTGGCTTTCCGGGATATCGCGCCTCAGGCCCCTACCCACATTTTGGTGGTTCCCAAGACTCACATTCAGGATACGGACGGCATTACCGCTGAAAACAGCGCAGTCGTCGCACATATTTTCAGCACCATCCCGCAGATCGCTGCGGCGGAGGGCCTGACAAACGGCTATCGGGTAGTTACCAACTGCGGTGCTGACTCCGGCCAGACCGTTCCCCATCTGCATTTCCATATCCTGGGCGGCAAGCAGATGGATCTAAAAATGGCTTGACAAACCTGTTTTTTGTGCTACTATAACTCCAGATCGCAAAACAAATCCATCTTCGGGGTGCCGGACGCTTCCGGCTGAGATTGGGCAAAGATTCGTGCCTTGACCCGCGAACCTGATACGGTCAGTACCGTCGTAGGAAAAGATGCACTGTAAGATAGCTTTATCGCATTGCAGCTCTTGACGGACTTGCAATGCGATTTACTATTTTACAGGAGGTATCTCTATGACAAGCAAAACCAAAAGACTGACAGAAAGCGCAATGCTGTTGGCGGTCGCCATCGTACTGGAGCTGGTCTCCAAAATGTTCATCCCCGAAATGCCCTTTGGTGGCCAGATCACACTGGTCAGCATGCTGCCGGTGGTGCTGATCTCCTACCGCCACGGTGTTAAATGGGGACTGGTCGCGGGTGTTACCTATGCGCTGCTGGAAATGGCCCTTGGAGCAAAAACCGTGGCAGCCGCTTTTCAGCCCGGTTACTTCGGTGACGGAGTGATGTTGCTGAACGCATTCATTATGTGTGTACTGGATTACCTGGTAGCCTTTACCGTGCTGGGCCTTGGCGGTATTTTCCGCAACCGTTTTGAGAAACCCGCTACTGCCCTGATGGCAGGCGCTTTGGTTGCGCTGGGTGCCCGGTATCTTGCTCATATTGCTTCCGGCTATATCCTTTTTGCGGGATGGGCAGAGTGGTTCTTTACCCAGGAAGGTTTTCCTGCCTGGGGTGCCGCTTTGGTGGCCTCTCTGAGCCCCGAGGCTTTGGGCCTTACTTACAGCGTGGTATATAACGGTTTTTATATGATCCCTGAGATCGTTTTCACCATGATCGCCTCGGTACTTTTGGCTAAAATCCCCGGCATCGTTAAAAAGGTAAGCTAAATAAGAATGCCCTGCCGATTGGCAGGGCATTTGCTTATTGTTCGGTTTTGAATACCGCAACCCCGGGCGCATTCTGGGCAAGACCGTAGGCCTTGTAGAGAATGTCGGCAATTTGGGCCCGGGTCAGTTCCCCATCAGCAGTGAGGTTCAGGCCGTTTTCGTTCATAACGGCCAAAGCTGTGTCAGCAAAGGTGGGATGCTCGTCCGCTTCCGTCTGTGGCTGAACGGTAAGATCCAGAGCGTTTTGCAGGATCACTGCGGCTTCCGCACCGGTAATGGGACCGTTTCCGTCGAATGTTTCGGGAAGATCCGCAACCAGACCGGACCGCAGCGCTGCTGCCAAATACGGCTTCAGCCACTGAGGCGCGCTCTCTGCCATCTCCGGATATGCAATCTGCTCCGGAGCAGGAATTTCCAGCATTTGCATCACCATAGCCAAAAACTGGCCCTGGCTGACGGTCTTTTCCGGCTGGAAGTATTGGGATTTGCCCATCTGCTCTCCTACGAACAAGCCGGTGTTGCGCAGCCACTCCGCTTCAAAACGGCAGTCCATGCCGGCAGTATCGGTATACTGGGCAGCATCAGTGGGTTTCAGGATCTGCACGGTGACGGTTGCTTCCCGGGAAACTTTCCCTGCGGGGTCGGTGGCGGTATAAGTGAAAGAATCCACGCCTACCTTGTTCTTCTTGGGTGTATACACAAAAGTGCCGTCATCTTTGATCTCTACGCTGCCCCGCTTCGGTTGGCGGATCACGGAGTAAGTCAGCAGTTGGCCTTCCGGATCGGTAGCCTTCAGCGTCCCTTCATTGGGCAGGTTTTTGTAGGTTTCTACCGTAAAATCTTCGGCAACAGGCGCTTTATCCTCTTTGCCGCGGATGCCGATGGTCATGGTAGCAGACTGTTCCACCCGGTTTTCGTAGATAGGAAGATAGGTGAGCGTGGCATCGGCATCGGATTCGGTGCGCACAGGGGCAAATGTCATCTGCGCCAGCTGATCCGCTGTCAGAATATCACCGGGCTGCAGTACCCGCTGCCCCAGCAGCACCGCGCCGGTTTCAGCGTTGGGGATCTCGGTAATGCAAATGCCGACCAAAGGCTCCTCTCCCGCAAAATCCTCCGCTGTGAAACAGTAGACCGCGTCACTATCCACTTCCGCAGCCCACACAGGCATGGCGAGCATACACAGTGCCGCCAGGCAAACAATACACTTTCGGAACATATGATAACCTCCTATATTTCATGTCCGCAGGTAGTGTTTGCCAGTATTATAAAAAATATACAAAAATTAAGAGAGCCGCCCGAAGGCGGCTCTCTTTTTACAGATATCTTACTTGCACAGTTCCTTGGCGGTAGCAACAATGTTGCTTGCGCACAGACCAAACTGCTCCAGCAGAGCGGCAGCGGGGCCGGAGTGGCCGAATTCGTCGTTGACGCCGATGCGCCTGACCAGAGTGGGGCACTTTTCAGCCAGGCAGGAGCAAACTGCTTCACCCAGGCCGCCAATAACGGAGTGCTCTTCGCAGGTGATGATCTTACCGCACTTCTGGGCGGCAGCCAGAACCAGCGATTCATCCAGGGGCTTGATGGTAGCCATGTTGATGACCATTGCGTCGATGCCGGCAGCAGCCAGCTCCTCAGCGGCCTTGATTGCTTCGTATACCATCAGGCCGTTGGCAATGATGGCAACATCCTTGCCTTCACGGATGACTTCGCCCTTGCCGATCTCAAACTTGAAGTCCTCAGCATGGAATACAGGCACTGCTGCGCGGCCAAAACGCATGTAAACGGGACCTACATGCTCATAAGCAGCCTTGACCATAGCCTTGGCTTCTACATCGTCAGCGGGGCTCATAACGACCATGCCGGGGATGGTACGCATCAGACCGAAGTCCTCGCAGCACTGGTGGGATGCGCCGTCTTCACCAACGGAAATACCACCGTGAGTAGCGCCGATCTTGACGTTCAGGTGGGGATAACCGATGGAGTTGCGGACCTGCTCGAAAGCGCGGCCTGCAGCGAACATGGCGAAAGAGGAAGCAAAGGGAACCAAACCGGTGGTAGACAGACCTGCAGCGGCGCAGATCAGCTGTCCTTCGGCGATGCCGCAGTCAAAGTGACGGTCGGGGAAAGCTTTCTGGAAGGTGGAGGTCTTGGTAGCGCCAGCCAGGTCGGCATCCAAAACTACCAGGTTTTCGTAAACAGCGCCCAGCTCCTTCAGCGCGTTGCCGTAGCTGTCACGGGTAGCAACTTTCTTCATATCTGCCATAGTATCAGCCCTCCAGTTCTGCCTCAGCGGCATTCAGCTCAGCCATAGCCTGCTCGAACTCGGCTTCGTTAGGTGCCTTGCCGTGCCAGCCGGCATTGTTTTCCATAAAGCTTACACCCTTGCCCTTGGTGGTGGACATGACGATGGCGCAGGGCTGGCCCTTTACGGTCTTAGCCTCTGCCAAAGCCTTCTCAATCTGATCGAAATCGTGGCCGTCGATGGCTACGGTGTGGAAACCGAAGGCCAGCAGCTTGTCCACGATGGGGTAGGGACTCATAACATCGGCGATGTTGCCGTCAATCTGCAGACCGTTGTTGTCAACAATGACAACCAGGTTATCCAGCTTGTAGTGGGCAGCGAACATGCAGGCCTCCCAAACCTGGCCTTCCTGGATCTCGCCGTCACCCAGCAGAGTGTACACGCGGGCATCCTTGCCGGTCTTCTTCAGGCCCAGTGCCATACCGGCAGCAGCAGCAACGCCCTGGCCCAGAGAACCGGTGGACATGTCAACGCCGGGAACCATGTTCATGTTGGGGTGGCCCTGAAGATAAGAATCGATGCGGCGCAGAGTCAGCAGATCTTCCACGGGGAAGAAGCCGCGATGTGCCAAAGTGGCGTACAGACCGGGAGCGGTATGGCCCTTGGAGAGCACAAAACGGTCACGGTTCTCGCACTTGGGGTTAGCGGGGTCGATGTTCATTTCCTTGAAGTACAGGTAGGTAAACATCTCGGTTGCAGACAGGCTGCCGCCGGGATGGCCGCACTTAGCCGCATGGGTGGACTCAATGATACCCTTGCGGATCTTGCAAGCGGTCTTTTGCAGGGAAAGTTTTTCGCATGCAGTCATAATTTATCCTCCTTGCCCCGTTTTCCGGGCATAGTTTTCAAGAATATTCTACCATCTTACGGCATAACTTGCAAGTATAAATTTCACCCTCATTTGCGGTACAGCGGACCATTTTCACGGTAGCTCTGGGGTTTATATGTAACAGAGCCGATGGCCTTTCCGTCAATGCCGTACTTGGGGTTATACCCAAACAGGTTTACATAATTATGCAAGTCGTCCCGTTCCTTTTCCATTTCCACCATAACGGCAACCGTGGCGATCACATCGTCCACCGCCCGGTGAGAATTGACCACCTGACCGGCAAGGCCGTAGGCTTCAATGGCGTTGCACAGCTTATGAGGATAGCTGCGGCGATCCTTATAGACCGTCAAAAGATCCAGCTTATCCTTTCCCTTCAAGATCATGGGATCTCCGTTCCGCAGCAGCAAATAATACAAAAAGCTCAGATCGAAATGGGCATTGTAGGCCAGCAGCAAGGTATTGCCGCTGATCATCCGGGCAATATCGCAGCACAGACGGGTCTTGGAAATACCTCTTTCCCGGATGTCCTCGTTGGTGATTCCCGTGAGCTTGACGATCTCCGGAGGCACAAACCCGCCGGGACTCAGGGTGATCAGCTCGTCATACTCTTCGATGATCTCCGCGTTTCCGCTCCGCTGTTCTACGACCACCGCGGCGAACTCGATGATTTCATCCCGGTTGAAGCTTAAGCCTGTAGTTTCTGTGTCAAAAATGAACAACCGGTCATACCGGGAGAACAATTCTTTCAGCTGTTCCATATCAGTTCTC
This sequence comes from Faecousia sp., assembly GCA_045578895.1. Lineage (GTDB taxonomy): Bacteria > Bacillota > Clostridia > Oscillospirales > Oscillospiraceae > Faecousia. The sequence continues at coordinate 21,709 of JAZNLC010000111.1, forward strand.
CTTTGTCAGATCCAGCGCCCGGCGGAATTTACTTTTGCTTTCCGAAACCAGGCCGTATTTTTTCGCCAAAAGGGCAGCATAGGCCGCAGCCGCTTCGATACTGCCGTCTTTTAACTCAATTTCCACTTCACATAGCGGGATTTCACGGCCGCCACCCATCAGTATCCCCTGATCCAGCGCAAGCTCTACCACAGCTGTGCCAATATCAACGGTACAAGCCCTGCGGGTAAACCTGGCACCGCAAATCGGAATCACTCCGGATTGTGTCAACTGTAACAATGACGCAGGCCCGCCGAGTTTACATAATTTGGGTATTGCTGCTTCAATGGACGCTTCTTCCGTTTCCCATTCGCCTCTGCCGCCACGGTCTGCCGGTGTTTTAATTGTGCAAACACTTTTCCCGTTTTCCATACGGCGGCGCAGGGTATAGTGCAGCCGGGCCAGATCACCCTCCGGCGTGTCGTAGTAGGTGGTCTCCATGGTGATCTGCTGCCACACACCAAGATGGGCGTCCAGGATCTGCCCCTGGCAGCCGGAGTCTGCCCGAAACTTCCATTCGTATTCTACACCCATTGCTGTTCCTCCTGTTTTTTTCTTATTATACACCGGGATATCCGGCTATGCAAGAAAACAATTCCCCCCTCTGTCATTGCGACAGAAAAAGCGACTCCTTCGTGATAGGATTTTTTTACCGAATATGAAAGGCCGTGATACATATGATGACCGCCATCCGAACATATGCCCAGCAGGGAAAGCACCGTCTTCACAGGTTTTTCCTGGACCCACGAATACGCTTTGCCGTCCATATTGCCGCCAGCCTGCTCCGAGGTTTTGTTCTAAGTGCTGCCAGCCTTGGCCAGCACTGTCAACCGCTGGCTTTGAGCCTGATCTGCGCGTCCTCGGGATGGTTGGCAGTGCTGACAACATTGGGTGCCGGCGCAGGATACTGGCTCTTTTGGGGCAAAGCCGGCCTGCAGGGGTTGGTGTGGCTGGCAGCAGGGTTGCCCACGGCCCTGCTGCTCAGCTCCCGGCCTGCTGTTCGGACAATGCCCTTTTTGCTGCCGGCCATTGCCGGGCTGATCACCGCAGCCACCGGCCTTGCCTTTCAACTGCGGCTGGGAGATACCACGCCTGTAGCAATCTATTTGCTGCGAATTTTGATTTCTTTCTCTGTGACCTACCTGTTTCTGCGCCGGGAGGAGAACCAAAAACCCTTTGCCCAATGGCTTGTGCAGGCGGTGTGGGTGTTGGCCCTGTCGCAGGTAGCGCCATTACCTTGGCTTTGCTTTGGATTCATGGCGGTGGGTGCTTTGTCTGCCGGCGGCAGTTTCGCCGCTGCCGCATTGGGGGGACTTGCTGTGGACCTGGCTCAGATCACCGCTGTTCCTATGACAGCCGTGGCCTGCGGCATCTATTTTCTGCGGATGATCCCCGGAAACCGGAAATGGATCAACTACCTGCTCCCCGGCGCGGTATATCTTCCGGTGATGGCACTCAGTAGCGTATGGGATCTGAACCCGCTCCCTGCGCTGGTCATCGGCGGTTTCCTAAGCCGTTTTTTGGACAGCGATGCCGATGCTGTACCCAGGCGGGGAGAAACGGGCATTGCCCAGGTAAGACTGGAGCTGACTGCCGGTGTTTTTTCTCAAATGCAGATGCTTCTGCTGGAAAGTGATTTGCTGCCCATCGATGAGCAAGCGTTGCTCTTTCGGGCTGCACAGCGGGCATGCGGCGGCTGCCCAAACCGAAAAAGCTGCAGAGAAAAAGACGCGGCAGCCAATCTTCCTGCGCAAATTCTGCACCGCCCACTGCTGGACGGCCATGACTTAGGTTTCTCCTGCCGTAAAGAAGGGCGGATCCTGAACGAACTCCACCGGGCACAGGAGCAGCTTCGCACATTAAAGGCCGGGCGGGAACTGCAAAAGGAGAGCCGCAGCGCCCTGGTGCAGCAATATCAGTTTCTGGCAGAATACCTGCAGGACCTGTCCGACGAATTGGGCCGGCGGGTGAAATCAGCCATTCCGAGGTACAAACCGCAGGTGTCTCTGTGCGCCAACCGGCGGGAAGGAGAAAACGGCGATCGGTGCCAAAGCTTTTCGGGTCCCGGATGCAGCCACTATATCTTACTCTGCGACGGAATGGGTACCGGCCTTGGTGCCGCCAGCGAGGGTGCCCATGCCGGTGTGATTCTGAAGAAACTCCTTACAGCCGGATTTCCCCCGGAGTATGCCCTACGCAGCTTGAATAGCCTTTGCGCATTGCGAGGCCTGGCCGGAGCTGTGACCGTGGATCTGGCACAGCTGCAGCTGGATACCGGAAAAGCAGTTCTCTATAAGTGGGGCGCAGCGCCATCTTACCTGCTGACAGGGTTGGGCGCGGAAAAAATCGGGACAGCCACCCCGCCGCCGGGTCTGTCCGTAACAGATGCCCGGGAAACGGTAGAGCGGCTGTCCCTGCGCCGGGGAGAAACACTGGTGATGTGCAGCGATGGGGTAGGTGGAGAGGAGGCCCTTCGCTGCTGGTATGATAACGACGAGCCGCCCGGAGAGCTGGCGGCCCGGATCCTGGAATCGGGCCGCCTGAACGGCGGTGACGATGCCACTGTCGCTGTGGTTCGCCTGGCTCCCGACTCATGATGCAAATTTTAGCATATCTTGTATGAAAATGCTGTCGAAACACAAGATATAGTTTCGGTTTTTTCCTAAAACCATCATCTGTTCATATAAATGATCGTTTATGCGGCGAGCCGCCGCTCCCAATTCGCACCAAGACTTCTACTTTTCGTTAGTGCCTTTCCTGTTGCGGTGCCCGACATCTGCCTTCGGCGGCGAAGCGCCTTGGCATCTGTCGACCGCTGCCACTCGC
>JAZNLC010000112.1:0-26391 GCA_045578895.1 Faecousia sp.
CCCTTACGATCCAACACAAATTCGATAATTGTTCCAATTTCATTTTTAGCACTCGAAAGAGGGCTTGCTTTAGTGCGCCCTTTTTGCAGCAAAATAATTTTTCTGTAAAAAGGCTTGACTTTTAATAGTTAGACACCTCCAACAATACTGATTTTAAGGCAATTCTCGCATAAAAGAAGTCCAATGTCAATTAGAAAGATATACTTTCAAACCGAATAATATGGCAATTGAACCCAATTCCCTACTTTACTTTTATTGATAATTTGATAAAATAACATTACAGATGATTTAACTTGGGAGGGTTTCAATATGAGTATCAAACGCATTGGTGTACTTACCAGCGGCGGGGACGCGCCAGGTATGAATCCCTGTGTTCGCAGCGTAGTCCGTACTGCAATTTACCATGGCATTGAATGCTATGGCATTCGGCGTGGCTGGCACGGTCTGATTACAGGTGACATTATCCGTCTTGACGAAAAGAATATAGGCCACATCATTAATCGTGGTGGCACCATACTTTATACCGCACGCAGCAGAGAATTTATGACGGAAGAAGGTCAGCGCAAGGCAGTGTCTACCTGCAAATTTCTTGGCTTGGACGGCATTGTTGCCATCGGTGGTGACGGTACTTTTCGTGGAGCACAGGCACTGTCAAGATACGGTATCAACGTGATTGGTATCCCTGCAACTATCGATAATGATATCAATTGTACGAATTACTGCATCGGTTTCGATACGGCAGCAAACACCGCTATTGAATGCATCGATAAACTCCGTGATACCATGCAGTCCCATGAAAGATGCTCTGTTGTAGAAGTTATGGGTCGCAATGCAGGTTTTCTTGCTATGTATGTCGGTTTGGCCGTTGGTGCCACTGCTGTACTTGTTCCGGAAAAAGAAGTCGATTTTGATAAAGATGTTATTGAGAAAATCCGTCAGGCGCGCTTCAATGGCTTTACCCACTATATGATTGTTGTTGCGGAGGGCGCAGGTTCGGCAGCAGATATTGCAAAGAGAATTAAAGAAAGCATTGATTTGGATCCGCGTGTGACAGTTCTAGGTCATATCCAACGTGGCGGCAGCCCCACTGGACGGGACCGCGTAAACGCAACAAAAATGGGATTCCTTGCAGTTGAACTTTTAATGGCCGGTAAGACGAACAGAATCGTTTGCACCAACGAGGGCAGTTATCGTGATATTGACATTGAAGAAGGCTTGTCCATGCAAAAGGGAATTCAAAACATGGAAGTGGAAGTCCTCAGCGCCATGACCGGTATTTGATTTTAATTCTTAATAACTAAAAAACCTCTGTTGAAGCATAGCTTCTACAGAGGTTTTTATGCTTTAGGATGGTACTTTGCATACACAGATTTAAGTTTCTGGTTAATCATCTGTGTATAAACCTGTGTGGACGAGATGTCGCTATGACCCATCAGCTCCTGAACAGAACCAATATCCGCACCGTTTTCCAGCAGATGGACAGCAAAACTATGACGTAGCGTATGCGGTGTGATTTCTTTATCGATCCGAGCGGTATTTTGATAATGCTTTAAGATCTTCCAAAAACCCTGCCGGCTCATACGAATACCGCTGACATTGACAAAAAGCGCTTCTTCTTCAGGGTCCGCAATCATACCGCTTCTGATATGCTCTAAGTATTGAGACAATGCCTTGCGGGCAGCAGGATACAGCGGAATTGCTCTTGTCTTTCTTCCACCGGCACATTTGATAATTCCAAGGTCAAGATTAACATCATCAACATTCAGATTAATCAGTTCCGTAACTCGAATACCGGTGGCATACATAACTTCTAACATAGCCTTATCCCGATAGCCCTTTGCATCAACACAAACCGGTTGTGCAAGAAGGAGTTCGATTTCTTTTCCTGTCAAAATCTGCGGTGCCTTCTTCTCTCCCCTGTCAATATGGATCTCAACAACAGGTGTTTTTTCAAGGAAGCCTGTAGAAACAACATAAGAATAAAAATTCTTTAGACTTGCCAAACTGCGAGAAAGTGTGGCGCCGGAGCGTCCCTCTTCTTCTAAATAAGAAAGGTACGCGCTAATATTCTGTTGCTCCGCATCGATCACATCAATCGCTTCGTTTTCGTTGAGCCATTGCGAAAACTGACGGATATCACGCATATAAGAAGAAACTGTATTGGCCGATGCTTGTTTTACCTTTGTGAGGTAATTTTCATAGGCGCGTACTAAATCCAACATGAAACTGCATACCTTTCTTAAGAATTTACGAGGTTTGCCAAATACGGGGAAATGAAGAAGGAATCTAACAATCCAACAAGTAATGAGACTACAAAAATGAAAAGCAGATCCGAAATTGCTGATACTTTCAAACCATCGACATGTCGTATCCAATACCAAAGCAGAATTACATAGCAAACGCTGTCGGTAAGAAGCAACAAACCGGAAACAACCCAGCCTCCGATGCCAAAAACAATGCATATGGAAGACAACATCAATGCGTATAGAAACGATTTGAAAAATGAAAGTGGAAACAGCAAGTATGTTTTCCCTGTAAATGAAACAACAGACGTAATCAAAAAAGGAAGCAATATCAAAAACAACAGATCAACGATCGACACATGCTGATGAGGGAGCATGCGCATCATAGAAAGAAAACAGGGATCTGCGTTATAAGAGACAAGCACACCCAGAATAGCACCACTAAATACAAAATATGCAAGAACGCATCTATAAAAATTGCGTTTCGAATGATTGCATAAAACAGCACTTTTAAAAAACATAATCAAACTGATCCCTTCAAGCGTGGATGGCGGATACAGCACAGCAACATGCACGAAAAGGAAAAAGGGGCACAAATACCCCTTTCACAATCAGATTGCATTAATACTATACCCTAAATGCAGCTAAAATTCAAGCACTTTTGGTTATTTTTACGATTTTTGTAAATTATGACTATTTTTATGTAAACATCATTATGTAAACTAAATGAACCATGAATTAAGACAATTGACAAATTTCATGAAAAGAAACAAGATACAGTGGCAGCAGTAAGCAAATGCTACCAAATATTGATTTGCAAGAAAACCTGCAACAATCTGCATAGAGAGTAAATTAAATTTACCTCAGGCGTATTTTTGTACAAGTTCACCATCTAATGCTTTTTGTGGTGCTTTTTGGGCTGCAGATGAATTTTTGCAGATATTAACGCAGTTGATAAACTGCAGCCTGCAACCAGTGCAGCTGTTGCAGGAACACCCGTATAGCTTCCTTCGAAAAACATCGCAGTTACGGAAAGCATTATCAACAACATCGCCAAAGCTACACTCATAGATACCAACAGAATTTGTTTTTTCAGGACCAGTGTCCCAGCGAAACTACCACACACTGCAGCAAATCCCGTGACTGCCATCACGCAATAACTCATTGAAGCGTAATTAACGATTTCTTTCGAAATGAGCATCGAAACCGTCACGGCCCCCACTATCAGAATCAACACCGATATTGACACTCCTACGAGAATTCCCGCCAGCACGCTCATTGATTTTCCATGCATATTTTAGTCACCCCCCTCTCCTTTCTTTTCCATTCTATGCTTTGTTCGCATAAAAATTACCGGGACAGGCAAAATGCCTTGTCCCGGTATCCTTAAAATTTTTTACTTGGACATTTGCGCAACCATCGCATCCAGCAGAGCCTTTGCGGCAGCTCTATCAGGAGCAACCGCAGTATAGTAGAACTTGACTTTCGGTTCTGTTCCGGAAGGTCTGGCAATCACGCTTCCGTTTTCTCCCAGTAAGAACTCCAGAACATTGGATTTGGGCAAAAGAATCTTGGTTTCTACACCGGTTACCATATCCTTTGCGATGCTGCTGCGATAATCCCGAACTGAGGTAACCTTTGCCCCGCCGATCTCAGAGGGAACGGATTCGCGAAGATCCGCCATCATCTTTGCAGCCTTCTCCATCGCATCAGAGCCAGTCAGTTCGATGCTCTGTACATACGCAAGGTACTGGCCGTAGGTGTTGTAAACATCTGCCAAAGCATCCAAAATGCTCTTGCCGTTATTCTTAAAGTATGCAGCCATTTCGCAAACGAGCATAGAAGCTACTACAGCGTCCTTGTCTCTTGCATAGGTGCCCTTCAGATAGCCGCAGCTCTCTTCAAAACCAAACATGTACTTGTATTCTTCGTGCTTCTGCTCCAGTTCAAGGATTTCGCCACCAATGTACTTAAAGCCCGTGAGAACCGCCTTCATCTCAACACCGTAATGCTCGGCAATACGGTCTGCCAAAGGAGACGAAACAATGCTGCGCACAGCGATGGCGCCCTCAGGGATATCATTCTTAGCGCTGCGAGCCTTCAAGATGTAGTCAAGCATCAGGCAACCAAGTTCATTACCGGAAAGCTTCACAAAGCCATCGCCTGCAGGAACAGCAATTGCAACGCGATCACAGTCAGGGTCTGTGCCAAGGATTACATCACAAGGTACGTTGCGGGCCACCTTGTAGCTCTCGTTGAGAGCTGCATCTGTTTCCGGGTTCGGATATTCACAAGTCTTAAAGTCGCCGTCAGGCTTCTCCTGGCACTCGACAACAGCAATGTTTACACCCAATCGGCTAAGCACCTCTCGAACAGGCTCATTGCCGGTACCGCAAAGAGGCGTATATACAATATTCAAGTCTGTGTTACGCAGCATTTCGGGATCAACGGCCTCTGCGAGAACCGTCTGATAGTACTTCTCCCAGATGTCCTGCCCAATGTAAGAAATAAGGCCCGCCTCCATAAATTCAGCAAAGCTCTTCTGCTCGGGTACAAAATAAGGAATCGTGCTGATTTTCTCTGTGACGATTGCGGCAGGCTCATCTGTCATCTGGCAACCGTCGGGACCATAGCATTTCACACCGTTGTAAGCACCGGCGTTGTGACTTGCGGAGATCACGATGCCACAGCCGCAACCAAGCTCACGGACAGCATAAGAAAGCATGGGTGTAGGTGCCAAACGATCATACAGCCAGGTATGGATACCTGTCTCAGCAAAGGCAACAGCGCAAACCTCTGCAAACAACTGGGAATTATGACGGGAGTCGTAACCAATCGCGGCAATCTTAGGCAAATCGGTAGACGCAAGCCAGGTCGCCATTCCCTGTGCCGCTCTGCGAACGGTATATTTATTCAAGCGGTTACTACCCGCGCCCATGATTCCGCGCATACCGGCAGTACCAAACTGCAGATCACTGCCAAATCTACCCTTCAGTTCTTCTTCGTTATCGGAGATTGCTTTCAGCTCCTGTTTTACATCCGCAGGAAGATCGGCGTTGCACCAAAACTGGTACCGGTCTAAATAGTTCATACAAACACTCCTTTATCATTTTAAGAAAGACAGCTCAAAATATAGTTTGAGCTGTCTTAAGAATACAATTAGACTTCTACGTTAATACCAGACTTCTTCTCCTGTGCTTCTGCCAGAGCCTGGAACTTTGTACGGGTATCACGAACTTCTGCCAAAGCTTGTGCCATAGCGTCTTCTGTGCGCATCAAAGCATCGTCCATATATGCATTGCTTGCCCTGCGCAGTTCAGCCATACGGTTCTGAGTCTGCAGGACCATCTCCTGGCACTGACGCTTTGCTTCCTGATAAATTGCCTCTTCCTGCACCATGCGCTCAGCCTTTTCCTGCGCCTGGCGGATAATTACCTCAGCTTCACGGCGTGCCTGACCAATCAGCTCGTTACGGGACTCCACGATCGTACGTGACTGCTTCAATTCGGCAGGCAGCTGCGCAATAATCTCATCGAGAAGATCCAAAGCCTTGTCGCGCTCGAGGATACATCTGTCTGCAGCCAAAGGCATGCTTTTTGCATCCTGGATCATGTCATACAGGGTTGTAATAATATCTTCAATGTGCTGTTCGTTCATTCTCTATTTCCTCCTTGACGAATGGTTGACATACGATTTTTGAAATCCGGAATGATCTGCTCCGGAAGGAAGTCGGAAAGGTCTACATCATAATTCCCTAGTTCTTTCACGGTACTGGAACTCAAATACATATACTGATGCTCAGCAGTCAAAAACATCGTGTCCAAACTGGGATTGATCTTATGATTGATCAATGCCATCTGAAACTCGTTTTCAAAGTCAGAACCGGCACGTAAACCCTTTACAATAACACAACTGCCTTTTCTTTTTGCATACTCGGCAAGCAGTTCATTCGAAGCATCGACTTCCAAATTTGGAATCTCCCGTGTGACACGGCGAATCATTTCAACGCGCTCATCCTGATTAAACATAGGCCGTTTTGCCGAGTTAACCATTACGCAAACAATCAATTTGTCAAAGATCGATGCAGCACGGCGAATGATATTCAAATGACCGCTGGTAATCGGATCAAAACTACCGGGATAGATAGCGATCTTCATAGCGTCACCTCAACATGAATCCTTACGGTAAAGTGTGATCAAAGTATTACCGTATTTATAGTCACGGGAACGGGTATATCCCTCAAAATCCCATGACAAGTCCTTCCCTAACGGGCGCTCCGCAATTATTATACCACCGGATTGTAAAATGTCAATTTCTGTGATCACTTTTAACGCATTTTCCAGGAAAACTTCTGCATATGGAGGGTCAAGAATGATAATATCAAACATTTGCTTGCAGCGATTCAAGTATGCCAAATAGTCAGAGCGGATAACTATTCCATCTTTTTCCAGTTTTGTTCGTTTCAGGTTCTCCCGGATCAGCCTGCATGCTTCCTCTCGCGCATCCACAAATACCGCACTTTGCGCTCCGCGGCTTAATGCCTCTATACCAAGCTGTCCCGTACCACCAAACAGATCTAAAACACGCGCACCGGGAATGTCAAACTGAACAATGCTGAACAGTGCTTCTTTGACGCGGTCACTCGTTGGTCTTGTCTTTAAACCATCAGGTGCAGCCAGTGCAACACCTTTTGCCCTTCCTGTAATAACTCTCATAACGACTCCTGATCTGAATGAAAATGTTGATAGACGGCAAACGCAGCGTTTTGTGGCAATATCCGCGCCAACTCCTGCAATGAAGCAGCCCGGATAGCAGAAATTGACTTAAACTGTTTCAGCAATTCCTGTTTTCGTTTTGGCCCAATTCCCGGTATTTGGTCCAATTCTGAATATTTAAGCCTCTTGCTGCGCAATTGTCGATGATATGTGATCGCAAAGCGGTGCGTTTCCTCCTGGATATTACCGATCAAAGCATATACGGATTGCTGACCGCCGATTGCAATTTCAAATCCCTGCGGAGTCACTAACGCTCTTGTTCGATGTTTATCATCTTTTACCATACCGATCACCGGAAGGTGCATGTCCATTTCAATCAGCACTTCCTGTGCAGCGTTTGCATGGGCAACACCACCATCAATCAACAGCAAATCCGGTGTGATTTCAAAACCATTGTCCTGCTGTTTCAGATGTGTCAGCCTGCGGCGAACAATCTGACGCATGGAGCCATAGTCATCCTGCCCTTCTATGCCTTCAATCTTGAACTTCTTATATTCGCTGCGTTTCGGCTTTCCGTCTTCGAACACAACCATGCTTGCAACAACATCGGTTCCGGAAATATTGGATATATCAAAGGACTCAATCCGTCTGGGAGGATGAATGGATAGCATTTTTCCAAGCAACTGCAGCGTTCCGGAAATTTTCTCTTCCTTAGAAGATATCCGTTCTGCCTCCTCCAAAGCATTTCTATTTGCAAGCTCAATCAATCGTGCGTTGTCGCCTCTTAGAGGAACGCGTAGGCGGGTTTTTCTGCCGCTTTGCTGCTCCAGCAGTTGTGCAAATAGTTCACTGTCATAAATCTCAAAGGGTAAAAGGACATTTTTAGGTGCCAAACCACGGCTGAGGTAGTACTGCTTCAGCAGGCTGGAAACTGCTGTTTCAGGGTCGTCCGGAACGGAAAAAACTTCGTAATCCTTATCCAGCAGATTGCCTCCACAATAATGCAACACAGTAAAGCAGGCTTTAGCCTCTGTCTGCCCATAGCCGATCACATCTGTGTCCGCAAGAGTTCCGGCAGTTACAAGCTGCTTTTGCCCTAAAGCCTCTACAGCGTTCAAACGATCACGTAAGCTTGCCGCCAATTCAAATTCCATGCGTTCAGCAGCTTGTAGCATTTGTTCACGGATTTGCTGAGAAACCTTCTTATAATTTCCTTCCAGGAGCTGTCGGGCCTGCTCCACTCGTGAGAGGTACTCACCATAACCAACTCCCGGTTGACACCATCCCGAGCACTGATTCATGTGGTAATGCAGACACACTCTGTCCTTGCCGATATCTCTTGGGAATTCTTTTTTGCAGGACGGCAGCTTTAATGTTAGTTTTAGCGCCTCCAAAATCGCCTGGGTCACGCCTCTGCTGCCATAAGGTCCGTAGTAAGAAGCACCATCGTCGTTGATCTTGCCTACCATAGTAATGGTAGGATATTTTGCTTTGGAATCCAGTCGAATATACGGGTATCCCTTGTCATCCTTCAGCAAAATATTATATTTGGGCATATGACGTTTGATCAATGAGCACTCAAGAATCAACGCTTCAAATTCGCTGGCCGCGACGATTACATCAAAATGATCAATGTGGGAAACCATCAGTTTGGTTTTTGGCGAATGAGAAGCCGTATCCTGAAAGTACTGCGTTACTCTATTTTTCAATTTTTTCGCTTTACCCACATAGATCACACGGTCGCTCTTATCTCGCATGATATAAACACCCGGCGCAAAAGGAAGAGATAATGCTTTCTCTTTCAATTCATCAAAAGTCATACATTCCTCCAAAAAAGAACCGCCTCAAATACAGACGTACTGAGGCGGCAAAGTCCGACTATCAATAAATATCCCGCTGCAGCAGTGCTTCTAAAGCATTTACCGCTTCCTCAGCATCAGAACCGGATGCGATCAAGTTGACAGTAGCACCGGTGACGATACCCAAAGACATAATACCCAGCAGGCTCTTCGCATTCATCTTGCGGCTACCGGACTCCAGCCAAATGTTACTTTCAAACTCATTGGCCTTCTGTACAAAATATGTAGCCTGCTTATTGTGCAAACCGGACTCACAGCAAACTACAATTTCTTTACTAAACATATGCATACACTCCTTCAGCAAAAGGAATTCACTCCTTCTGCAACCTTGCCCCTATATCATAAGCAAATTCATCAAAAAAGTCAACTCTATTTTGACAAATCATACAATTACCGGGTAATCAAAAATATCACCCGCCGTAAGATCATGAAAATTCAGCAATGGTTACACCGTCTTCTCCTTCACCGTATACACCAAGCCTGAACTTTTTGACAAACTTATTCTTTCTTAAAGATTGCTGTACCGCAGTACGGAGAGTTCCGGTTCCTTTACCATGAATAATGCGGACAGACTGCAGGTTTGACCGCATAGCCTCGTCCAGATACCGTTCCAGCACGCAGACAGCTTCAACGGAATCCATACCACGAAGGTCGACTTCCGTAGCCATGGCTGTCATCTTCATTTCGCGTCCGGAATGGGCAGGACGACCGCCCTTTTGCTTATAAGGATTCTCATTCTCAAGCAGATAAATTTCATCAGCCTTTGCGTTCATCTTCAGGATACCTGCCTGGAGTTGATAGGTACCGTCCTTATTAATTGCAATAACACTTGCCTTTGTACCAAGTTTCAAAAGCTCGACGGTATCACCAACCAGAATCCCTCTGGAAGGCTCAGGGCGCTTCTGAGACGGCTGATTTGCCCGCAGGCGACTTTCTGCTTCATTCAGACTTCTGCGAATGTCCGCCTGCCTCTGATTAATGCCCTGAGCATCTGCAGATTCTGCTAATTGCTTGCGCAGAGCTTTCAGTTCCTCCGCGGCTGCATTGGCGGTACGCCTTGCATCCTCGATGATCCCCTGTGCTTCCCTTCTGGCCTGTTCCATGGCCTTGTCCCGTTCTTTTTGAAGCTGTGCGCTGAAGGCCTCGCTCTGTTTTTTGATGTTCTCTGTTTCTTGTCTGAGCCGTTCTGCCTCCAATCGTGCAGATTCCATCTGCTGACGCTGTTGTTCCAGCTGAGATAGAACATCCTCAAAGTCCTTATCGCTTTTACCGACCAGATCCGAAGCTTCTTTTAGTATCTCTTCTGACAGGCCCAGTTTTCTGGAAATTGCAAATGCATTAGACTTACCGGGAATGCCAATCAAAAGCTTATAGGTAGGCTGCAGAGTTTCCACATCAAATTCGCAAGATGCGTTGATAACTCCCTTTGTTCGCATTGCATACAGTTTCAATTCGGCATAGTGGGTGGTAGCAACAACACAGCTGCCCATTTTTCTGCAAAATTCGATTAATGCAATTGCCAAAGCTGCACCTTCGGCCGGATCCGTACCTGCACCCAGCTCATCAAACAATACCAATGTACGGTCATCACACTGGTCAACCACATCCACGATGGTGCGCATGTGGCTGGAGAAAGTGGAAAGGCTTTGGGCAATTGATTGCTCATCACCGATATCCGCCAAAATCGCATCAAAGGTAGAAAGGCAGCTACCATCTCCCGCAGGAACATGCAAGCCGCATTCTGCCATCAAAGTCAAAAGGCCAATTGTTTTGAGGGTAACTGTTTTACCGCCGGTGTTCGGTCCGGTGATGATCATGGTATCAAAATCTTTGCCGATATGCAAAGAAATGGGTACAACTGTTTTGGGATCGATCAACGGATGTCTGGCATTTCTCAGCTCCACCCTGCCCTGATCGTTCATCAATGGCTCCCATGCTCGCATTCGGTAACCAAGTTTCGCCTTAGCGAAGATAACATCCAGCTGTACCAACATCCGAAAGTTCAGACCAATGTCCTCTCTATGGGCTGCTGTATCGGAAGAGAGTTCAGCCAAAATCCGTTCTATCTCTTTCTTTTCTTTCAGCTCCAGCTCCCGCAGCGCATTGTTGGCATTAACAGCAGACATCGGTTCTACAAAATAAGTTGAACCGGTGGCAGAAACATCATGCACCAATCCGGGTACATCATTTTTACACTCACTTTTCACAGGTACAACATAACGTCCCTGTCGAATTGTAATGATAGGTTCTCTTAGGAACTTGGAATAGGCAGGCGAAGAGATTACCTTCTGTAAGCTGTCACGGATCTTCGCGCTTTGAATACGCATGTGCCTGCGAATATCAGCCAGTGCAGTACTTGCATTGTCCGCGATCTCCTCCTCAGAAAGGATCGCGCCAAAGATTTTGTCCTCTAAATATTTATTGGGTGTCAGTGCCATAAACAGAGGGTCCAGGATGGTGCTGTTATCATCTTCCGATTGATAACTCTTGATATTCCTTGCGCAACGAAGGATGCCTGCAATCGCCAGTAATTCTTTTGGCTGCAGACTGCCACCCCGGTCGGCGCGCTCTAAAGACGCGGTGGGATCGTGAATGTCAGAAAAATTCGGATTTCCTTTCCGCGTGCATAGATTAGATGCGGCACTTGTTTGTGCAAGCATCTGCTGTACATCCTCAAGATCACTGACAGGATGCAGCTGTATGCACGCTTCTTTGCCGGCTTGACTTCCGGCGCACTCCGCTAAAAGCACAAGGACCTGATCCAGTTCCAGCTTTAACAGAGATCTTTCGTATAATACAGACATGATTCGCTCCTAATGTAAATGTACACTCAGATAGGAAGCAGCAGGGATTTATAAAAGTCCAACGTGGAGAATCCCCGTTCCAACTGAGTAGTCAAATATGTTTCAGTAATTTGCGCAAGCCTCTCATAAGACTCGTTAGATGTTTCAAATTGAAACAGCCTTTTGGGGTCGCAATAAGCAATATAGCGCATACACTCCAGTACGCTTGCAGTCAACGGCATGCGAAGACCTGTAGAATCAAATGTTCGGCATCCGCTGCATTCCAAAACACCGGCCGTCACATCCATTCTATCCGGCAGCGCCTGCCCACAGATATGACACCCGGTCAAATCCGGAAAGTAGCCGGCCAGACATGCACAGCGAAGCTCGAATACGCCTTTTACTTTATTCTCGTTCTCACTAAGCTTGGAAAGCGCGTACAAACAGTTCAAAACCAATGATAGCAGTTCCGGGCTCGGAAGGTCTTCCTGAGAAATGATCTCGGCAACCTGGGCGAAATAGGTGCCCAGAGAAAGCTTCATAAGGTCTTTTCTAAGCGTATGGAACAGCTCTACGCTGTGCGCTTCATTGATTGTGTACATACCCCTGTACTCAAACAAAGTAAATTCACCGAATGCCAACAATTGGCATGGAGCGGAGAGCGGATTGTTTTTTCTCCGCAATCCCCTGGCTTTTACAGTAATGCGCCCATGCTGCCTCGTCAGCAAAGTGAGCAAAGCATCGTGTTCATTGTAATCCGAGACCCGCAGAACAAGGCCCTGGGTCGTTACATACATTGTGTTCCTCCATTCTGCGTGCCCGATTATACAGCAGATACATTTCCGGCGCACCGGTCTCCAAGAAAATTTTCCAATAATCCTGTGCATTCATGATCATCCCTCCGGTAGATAGGATTTACCTTTCACCGAAGAGATAATCATGGAAATTATTCGCTGTAGCCGAAATTGCGAACAAGGAAATCGCTGTCACGCCAGTTCTCCTTGACCTTAACCCAAGTAGTCAAGTAAACTCGCGTGCCCATAAACTTTTCGCAATCGGTTCTGGCCATAGTGGAGATTTTCTTCAGCATATCCCCGTGTTTACCAATGATAATACCCTTATGGCTGGCTTTTTCACAATAGATTGTCGCATCAATATCGATGATGCCATTATCTCTTTCGGAGAATTTTGTGATCTCAACAGCAGTACCATGGGGCACTTCCCTATCCAAATTCCACAGGATCTTCTCACGGATGATTTCCGCCATAACCTGCCGCTCCGGTTGGTCGGTGGTATAATCCTCCGGGAACAGGAAAGGACTTTCAACAGCATATTTTTCGCAGATATCCAACAAAGCGTCTATGCCGTCACCGGTCTTTGCGGAAATCGGAATGATCTCATCAAAAGCATTCTCCTGAGAATAGACAGAAATCACTTCTAAGAGTGCTTCTTTTTCGACAGTGTCGATTTTATTGATCGCCAAAATGGCAGGACACTTTCTTGCCTTCAGCTGCTCAATCAGCGCTCTTTCCTGGACACCTACATTTGCAACGGGCTCGACCACCAGGATCGTAAGATCTACATCTGCCACAGACTCCTTTACCACATTGACCATATAATCACCCAGCTTTGTTCTGGGGTTATGGAAGCCCGGCGTATCGACAAACACAAACTGCGTCTCATCCCTGGTCACGATACCGCAAATACGGTTGCGGGTAGTCTGAGGCTTATTGGAAACAATGGCAATTTTCTCGCCGACCAAGTAGTTTGTTAAGGTGGACTTACCCACATTGGGTCGTCCTGCAATCGTAATCATAGCGGTTTTCGTCTTCATAATCATTCTCCTAAGTATTGTTGACCGGCAAAAGATGGTCAATGTCATCACGAATCATTTCTATGATATGCGCAATATTGCCCTCCCCAGCAAAGCGGGACATATCTTCAAAATTACTGTCAGCATCCAACCATATCAGCTGATTTTCCTCGCCAGCAACCGTCAATTCTTTATTTAAGCGGCCGATATAAACCTGTATCTGAATACGGTATGTATAATAAGTCATATCCATCAGATGAATCAGTGTAATATCGTTGTGTGTAATGGAAGTTTCTTCTTCAAGTTCTCTGTACGCAGCAGCAACACCATCTTCACCCGGCTCTACTTTACCACCAACGAAGTTCAATTTTCCTTTATAAGGATTCTTGCTGCGAATACACATAAGAACATGCTCCCGGCTACGGTCATAGACCGCAATCACATTCATGACTTTCATATCATTCAGAATTATACTCTTTGCATTCCGGGGATTCCAGCTGCGATCTCTTCTTCCCTACTGCGCATCTGCGCTTTCATGGGTCCTTCGTCCAAATGATCATAGCCAAGCAGATGCAACATGGAATGAATCGTCAAATAGCCGATCTCCCTTTTTGTACTATGGCCGAACTCCTTTGCCTGGGCTATGGCACGCTCCAATGAGATCACCATATCACCCAGGGGGCACATATCAGTTTCCGGATCCAGGTATTCTTCCCAATCGTCGGGGAGTTCTCCGGGGGCGAACTGGAACATAGGGAAGCTCAGCACATCTGTTGCCTTATCGATGTTTCGGCTTGCGGAATTGATGGCACGAATACCCTTATCATTTGTAACAAGTACATTTATCTCGCAGGGAATATTAACCTTCTCAGCATCTAAAGTTGCCTCAACGCATTTTTGAATGATTGATGTGACAATTGGCTGCCGAAGTGTAAAGATATCAAATGTCAAATTGATTTTCATTTTAGCCATTGTTATTCTTCCTTTGATAGCGGCCCTGGAACTGAGGAACCGGCTTCTTGATTTCTCTTTTCTTTGCAGCCCTCTCATAAGCATTGATAATCTCCTGCACGAGGGCATGCCGTACCACATCAGCAGATGTCAGCCGGCAGATAGCGATATCATCCACCCCGTCAAGAACACGGATAGCATCTTTCAAACCGCTTGTCTTATCTCCGGGAAGGTCGATCTGTGTGATATCACCGGTGATCACAATCTTAGATCCAAAGCCAAGACGTGTCAAGAACATCTTCATCTGTTCGCTGGTTGTGTTTTGCGCTTCATCCAAAATAATAAAGCTGTCATCTAAAGTCCGGCCGCGCATGTATGCCAAGGGTGCAACTTCAATAGACCCACGCTCCTGATACTTTTGGAATGTCTCGGCACCCAGCATATCATACAGCGCATCATATAGAGGACGCAGATAAGGATCGACCTTTGTTTGCAGGTCACCGGGAAGGAAACCCAAGCGCTCACCGGCTTCAACCGCGGGACGGGTAAGAACAATGCGGTTTACCGTACGCTCGCGAAAGGCTGCCACAGCAGCAGCTACAGCAAGGTATGTCTTACCTGTACCGGCAGGACCTACTCCGATTGTTACAGTATTCTTCTCTATGGCGCGCATGTATTTCTGTTGGCCTACCGTCTTGGCCTTGATGGGCTTGCCTTTGGCAGTGATACAAACAACATCCTTTGCCATTTGGGAGACCTGGTCATCATTACCTTCCCGTACAAGTGTGATCAAATAGCGCACACGCTGTTCATCAATCACCTCGCCCTTGGATGCCAGCGAGAGAAGGCCCTCGAGTGTTCGGGCGGCTTTGTCTACAGCTTCCTCATCGCCGGTAATCTTGAGGTCAGTACCGCGATTGACAATCAAAACATTCAAGTTTTCTTCAATCCGCTTAATATTCTCATCAAAAGAACCGAAAACTGCGATCATGTATTCTACCCTGTCTGCGTTTACGATCCTGTCAATTATTTTCCCCATAGTTTTCATATATCTCCTCGTGTTGTACTCTTCCGATCATTTCGTTACAGATAAATTTTCCAGTCAGCACACAAACACTTCCCTGCTGCCAAACAGCATCTTCCTGCAATATCCTGCCGGAAATCATCTGTCCCAGCAGATAGCTTCGGGCAGCATCGCGCGCAGTCAATTGCGCGGTTTGTTCGTCAGGTGAAGCTTCTGAATCGCAGATCGTTACTGTGCTTACAAACAGCGTTACCGGAAGCCTATAGTTGCCCGGTAATGTTAAATAATACTCCTTGTATATTTTATCACAACCGATACATGAAATTCCACTACCTTTATTGAAAAAAATTCGTTTTTTTCCAATCAGGATGCCATACTTCATATCCTGCGCAGTTGGCTCACGCTTAAATTGATACTCAAGAGGCGTAACAACGCGGATCTCATGCTTTGTCTGCGCGTAAATCTCACCGGCGGCGCTGACCCCTTTCACACACAATCCCAGGTCTTCATAACCGGAGATCAGCAGGTCACCCTGTTTGACCGCTTGGCCTGGCTTACATTTGAGTTCACCACGCAATGCTGTGCAGGATGAGATCACACCGTCTTTTGCGGCAAAAATACTGCTGACGCCTTTTGCTGTGCTTCCTTGCTGGCTTTCACCTCGCTCTTTGACAGAAATGACCGCTGTACAGCCACTGGTGTTGATACCCGCCCACTGCAAAGTCGGGATCTGGGCGAGCAAACTGTTCTTCATTTTTTCACTGCGTACAGCTCTGCGGGATGCACCGAATTTGATTCCACACAGATTCGCCCGCTCCAGGATCAGTTTATTCGGTATCGTCTCATTACCCTCCACTGTTACAAATAAGACCCTTGTAGGCAGCCATAATAGAAAGAGCAGATGCAGGCACAGACCTAAGATCAAAACCGGCCTTTTCAGAATTCTTTCTATGCTCCATGACAGACCCTTTCTATGTTTGATTTTCACAGACGCACCGCAATCTGAAGCAATTTTCCGCAAAACGCTTAGGTCATTTCGTGAAACTTCTACTGTAACTGTCAGCATGTCCAGGAGCGATATCTTTTGCAATGGAATACCGTAAGCATTCATTTTTGCCAGCAGCCTTGCCATGTCAGCGGATGTGATTTCCAAATGTACAGAACCGGATAAGAAGGACACTATATTTCACAACCTCTCAAGCTGAAGACTTTCGATTATGCCGGACACCACCAACTGCTGCTTTGACATAAAGCAAATCTTCAATCCGGACCCGTTGACCGATAGATTCCCAAATTTCACAGCGATGCGAATTTGTTCACTACCATAGCCAACTACGCCGTGATGATTCTCGATCAGCAGTCTTTTATCCCCACACAATTCTACAACAGGAATACCCGGCATCGGTTGTGACGACAATTCCAGCATTCCCTTCAACCGGTGCATCATTCTGCGATCCTGCTTCAAATGTCAACACCTCCTTTTGCAAAATCCTATGATGAAAACCGTAATTGTTTCCTTATGAGCAGCATAATTTCCTCTGAGGTGAGTCAGTATGTCCATTGGTAGACGGTTATTATCCTTATTGCTCCCAGCCTGCGGCCTTGCAGCTTTAATCCTAGACAGCAAAACCGCACTGCACGGAGCGATGGAAGGTATCGAATTATGTATTCAAAGCGTAATACCTTCACTGTTCCCGTTTTTTATCCTGTCAATACTGTTGACGAATGCTGTTTTAAACAGTGGCCGTCAAAGACCAAACGAGCACGGTGTACTGCCACAACCATTCAACGCTTTATTTCTTGCAGGCTTGCTGGGCGGATACCCTACCGGTGCGCAATCGGTAGCAGAGGCATACCGGAGCGGTAATCTGTCAAAAGACACAGCGCATCGTATGTTGGGCTTTTGCAGCAATGCGGGTCCGGCATTTATCTTCGGAATTACAAGCCAACTGTTCACAAAGCCATATATACCATGGATAATTTGGCTTATTCATATACTGTCCGCAGTGATTGTTGCAGTTCTAATCCCCGTACACCACGATGCCGATCTCGCAAAGGCATCCGGTTACAAAATTACGCTGCAACAAGCTTTTTCAAAGTCACTGCACGCAATTGCAAGTGTATGCGGATGGATAATATTGTTTCGTGTGCTGATCTCATTTTGTGACAAATGGTTTCTTTGGCTCTTCCCCCAAGAAGTATCTTTACTGATCACAGGTGTTTTGGAACTGACAAACGGAATTTTTCAGCTTCAAAACCTGGAATCGGAAGGGGTCAGATTCATATATTGCTCTGTTTTACTTGCGTTTGGTGGAATCTGTGTTGTTCTGCAGACAGCATCCGTAACCGCTGGGCTGGGCCTTGGGTGGTATTTCCCGGGAAAGCTGACGCAAAGCGCAATCAGTGGCATTCTTTCCGTCATCGCAGCCACATGGATTTACTGTCTGCCATTACATACAATTGTACTGCCCATTTTTGTCGGTGCTATCACGCTGCTTGTCATTGTTTTCCCTGGTGTAAAAAAATTTTATGTAGCTTTTTCCCGTAAGTTCATGTATAATGGATAAAAATGTGCAAGGGAGTTATCGGCATGCTCTTTCGAAAAAAAATAGAAAAGTCCTGTACTTACTGCGCTTACGGTACAAAGATCGATGATGAGCAGGTCCTCTGCATCAAGAAAGGCGTTGTCCCTCTGACGGGCAAATGCCGTAAATTCAGCTACGATCCCTGTAAGAGAGTTCCCGCAAAGGCAAAAGCATTGGATTTCAGCAAATATAACGAGGAAGATTATTCCCTATAAAAAAAGAAAGCAGCGGCTGCTGCTTTCTTTTTTTACTGCTGTATCATATTCAGAAAATCGTCCTCGGAAAGGATAGTTATTCCCAACTCCCTTGCCTTTCTTTCTTTGGACCCCGCATTCTCGCCCACAACCACATACGTCGTTTTTTTAGAAACAGAACCCGATGCCTTTCCGCCAAAGAGTTCGATCTTTTCTGTCGCTTCTTCACGGGTAAATTTACTTAACGCTCCGGTCAACACAAAGGTCATTCCGGCGAATCGGGAGTCCGTCAGTACACGCTTGCTCTCAAAATTGACACCGGCCTCTTTTAACCGCTGTACCAAATGGCGGGATTGCGGCTGGGCACACCACTGGGCAATAAAGGAAGCCGTGATATCACCGATATCGCTTACCTGCTTCAGTTCCTCCTCTGTAGCTTCCATCAGCTTATCCAAAGACCCAAAGGAAGATGCCAGAGTTTTTCCGGTTTTCACACCTACCTGGCGAATGCCAAGTGCGTATATCAGACGGCTTACATCCTGCTCCTTACTGGATTCGATGGCAGTGAGAAGCTTCTTTGCCGCAATATCACCCTTTTGCCACAAACTCTTAATCTGATCCAAAGTCAGATAATAAATATCTGCAACGGAATTCAAATGGCCTTTTTCAATCAGCGCTTCAACGATTGCGCTGCCCAAGCCTTCAATATCCATGGCATCCCGGCTTGCAAAATGCGCAATGTGCCTACTGAGCTGCGCGGGACATTCCGCACCGGTACAGCGCAGAAACGCGCCGTCATCATCCTGAGCCGTAGCTGCACCGCAGATAGGACAATTGGCAGGCAGCACATAGGGGATCGTGCCGGCAGGACGCTTGGAGAAATCAACATCCAGAATCTCAGGAATGATCTCACCGGCCTTTCGGATGTTGACGGTATCTCCAATGCGAATATCTCTTTGCGTAATAAAGTCCTGATTATGCAGTGTGGCATTGGTAACGGTAGTACCGGCCAATCGAACAGGCCTAACCACTGCTTTGGGTGTCAGCACACCGGTTCTTCCGACCTGAACGACGATATCTTCTACAACAGTAGGCTTGATCTCAGGCGGATACTTATAAGCAGCCGCCCAATGCGGGAACTTTGCAGTTGTACCCAAACGCTGCCGCAGCGCAAGGTCGTCAACCTTGATTACAGCACCATCAATGTCGCAGGACAGTTGTTCCCGATTCTCATTGATAGACAGCACATATTCATTGATCGCTTCCACCGAATTCAATTTCACAAACGGAATGGTCTTAAAATGCAGCTTTTGCAGATATTCCAGCGTTTCCGCATGCGTTTCAAATGCCACACCATCAGCCAACTGAATGTTAAAAATATAGATGTCCAGGCCACGCTTTGCAGCGATCTTGGGATCCAGCTGACGCAGGGAACCCGCTGCAGCATTTCTAGGATTGGCAAAGAGCTGTTTTCCCTGGGCCTCCTGCTGCGCGTTGAGCCGTTCAAAGCTTTTCTTCGGCATGAACACTTCACCTCGGACGATCAGCCGCTGCGGAGCCCCCTCGAGGGTCATGGGGATGGAGCAAATTGTCTTCAGATTCTCGGTTACATCCTCGCCGGTTTCTCCGTCACCACGGGTAGCGCCCCGTACAAAAACACCGTTTTCGTATTCCAGCGCAACAGACAACCCGTCAATTTTCGGTTCTACAGAAAACTCAGTTTGCGGGTGGGTATTCAGAATTTTCTGCAGAAATCCATCCAACTCTTCCAAAGAGAAAACATCCTGCAAGCTCATCAAAGGGACCGGATGAGATACCTTTTCAAATTTGCTCAGCGCTTCGCCGCCAACCCGCTTTGTAGGAGAATCTGGCATCGCCAGTTGAGGATGTTCCGATTCCAGCGTCTCCAATTCCCTTAGCAGCCGGTCATATTCAAAGTCGGGCATTTGGGGGTCATCCAGGACATAATAACGGTAGTTCGCTTCTACCAAAAGATCTGTCAGTTCTTGTATTCTCTCTTTTGCGTTCATATTATCCTCCGGTTTGCAAGAATGTATCGGGTACCTGCCCCACTATGATCGTTTCCGCAACAACTACCTGGCTGCTGACGGTAAAGCTTTCCGTTTTCCCCAGCACCAAGACGGAAACATCGACACTGACATCCATTGTCAGCTGCTGCAGCGTTTGATTGATTCCAGCCTCCGAAAAGTAACTTTGGAAAGCAGCATCTGAATTGCGTATTGACAATACCTGTACCGGGATTCCCGGTCCCCTGCCGGAAAAGAATTCGGGAAGGAGCAAACTGCCAATTGGAATTGTGATATCCGTAGTATCCAGTGCCAGAATCTCATCATTTATGAGATTTAAGATCGCGGTTTTTAGCCTGTTTACTTCGGTCATATTGGTTTTAAGCGCTGTGATCCTGCCGTCGAGATCTTTCTCGAAATATACGATCCTGTCATAATGAATATTTCCAAGATCTATTTGTTTATCAATGGCATCATTGATCAGATCAGAGGTTGCGTTTTTCACCTGCGTTTCTGCCAGATCACGGATCGCACCATGATAGCGGATCCGAAACACCACAAGCAATGATCCAAATATAAAACAAACAAAAAGCAATAAGCCTACAGCACGGTGAAATAATCTGCGCATAGGATCCCCCCTGTGGAAAATATGCGGCAGGATTTCAAATATTACAGTTTTTTCATATGTGCCGATGCTGTTTTTGCCATCAGCTTCTTGGTGCCGATATCATCAAAAGCGATCTCCAAAAGCGCATCCCCGCCCATTTTCATAACGGAGAGAACCATACCGCGGCCAAAAGCCGTATGCTGCACCATGTCTCCCTTATTTAGATCAAGAGAAACTGTTTTCGGGACAGACGCAGTATGCAGCGGGATTTCCCTTTTACGGGATGGCTCCTGATACGCCGGCACCGCAAAGCGCCCGGCACTATAGCCATAACCGGTTTGCTCTGCTTTGCGATGATAAGCGCCTTTGCGGACAGTGATTTCTTCCGGGATCTCCCGCAGGAATCGGGACGACAATGCCGCATTGGTTCTGCCGTAAAGCATACGCTGCTTTGCGTAAGACACAGTCAGTGTTTCCTTTGCTCGGGTAATGGCCACATAACACAGACGCCGCTCTTCCTCCATCTCTTCATAATCGCCAATCGCACGCATGCCCGGAAACAGACCGTCTTCGAATCCAACAAGGAACACATGAGGAAATTCCAAACCCTTTGCCGAGTGCATGGTCATCATAACGACTGCATCGTCGCCCTCGTTGTACTGTTCAATATCCGTATAGAGAGCAATTTCCTCCAGGAACCCGGACAGAGACGGTACATCTGCATTCTGCACATAGGCATGGATACTGGATTTCAATTCGCGGATATTCTCCAAACGGGTCTTGTTCTCCTCCGTTGGCTTTGATTCCAGCATATCCGCATAGCCGGTGCGCTTGAGCAATTCATCATAGAACTCCGGCAGACTCATGCCGTTTTCTAAAAGCTGATCCAATTCCTCAACCATCACACTGAACTGGAGAAATTTGTTTGCGGGTTTTTCCAAAGGCGCATAGGCATAGGGATCGGAGATGATGCTATACAGCGGTTTTCCTTCTGCCTGCGCCAGTCGTTCCGCCAAGTCCATTGCCTTCGGACCGAGACCCCGTGGCGGGTTATTGATGATTCGCTGCAAACGCAGATCGTCATCCCGGTTGTTGATCACAGACAGGTAAGACAGCATATCCTTGACTTCTGCGCGTTCAAAGAAGCGCATGCCGCCGATGACACGGTATGGAATACCGTTTCGTTTCATGGCAAATTCCAAGGCATTGGATTGCGCATTGGTACGGTAAAGAATTGCGTAATTCTTAAACCCTTTTCCCTTGGAACCGGAAATAATCTGTCCAGCCACATAATTAGCCTCCGCGCCTTCGTCGTAGGCTTCATAAACGGTAATGGGTTCTCCCTGACCGTTGGCTGTCCAAAGGCGCTTACCCTTACGGCCCAAATTGTGGGCAATCACAGCGTTTGCAGCATTCAGGATCGCCTGGGTAGAACGGTAGTTCTGTTCCAAGCGAATGGTTCTGGAACCCCGGTACTGCTTTTCAAAATTGAGGATATTTTCAATCGTCGCGCCACGGAAACGGTAAATACTTTGATCATCATCGCCAACAACGCAAATATTCTCATATCCGCCTGCAAGCAGCGATGTGAGCAGATACTGCATATGATTTGTGTCCTGGTACTCATCAACCAAAACATAGCGGAACTTGCGCTGATAGTATGTACGAACATCTTCATGGTCCAGCAAAAGCTCCACAGTTCTGAAGATAATATCGTCAAAATCCAGTGCGTTATTGTCCCTCAGCCTGGATTGATATGTTTTATAGGCTTTTGCAGTATGCAGAAGGCGAATATCGCCGGAGGTCTCAGCGCGATCCAAAAGTTCATCCGGGGTGACCATTTGATCCTTTTCCCTGCTGATGATGGACAGAACATATTTCGCAGGAAATGTTTTATCATCCAACCCCATGTCCTTGATGATATCCTTCATCAGTCGTTCGGAATCGGCAGTATCATAGATGGTAAAGCTTTTGGAATAGCCGAGTCTCTCAATATCCCGCCGCAGGATCCGGCAGCAGGCAGAGTGAAAAGTCATAGCCCAAACATCCTGCCCACCCTCCCCCAAAATGCACGTTAGCCGCTCTTTCAG
Organism: Faecousia sp.; assembly: GCA_045578895.1. GTDB lineage: Bacteria > Bacillota > Clostridia > Oscillospirales > Oscillospiraceae > Faecousia. The sequence continues at coordinate 22,892 of JAZNLC010000112.1, forward strand.
TTCATTTGCCGCTTTATTGGTAAAGGTAATGGCAATGATGCTCCAGGGAGAAGCAGGATCTAAAGCGCACAGGTACTCTGCCCTGCTGCGATCAAACTCCGTCAGAGGAACCGGAAGATTTTCCAAAAACAGAACATCCTCTTCCGTTACCGTATCCGGCACATCCAAAGAATCACTGCCTCTGCCAAAACGGATCAAATTAGCAATTCGGTTGATCAAGACCGTAGTCTTACCGCTGCCCGCACCGGCCAGCAGCAGCAACGGACCCTCTGTTGTCATCACAGCTTCCCGCTGCATGGCGTTCAAATTTTGAAAGTGAGAAGCAATATATTTCTGCCTTGCGGCAATAAATCTGTTTATCAAGCTATCTGTCATAACGCACCTGTCTTATCTGTAAGGATGCCTATATTTTACCCTAAACACATCGAAAGGTAAAGAGAAACTTTTATGAATCCATTGAATCCCGAAGATGTGCCAAAGCTTTCTTTTCGATCCTGGATACCTGAACCTGGCTGACAGACAACACCCTGGATACCCGCTCCTGCGTCAGGCCATGATAGTACCGCAATCGGATCACCATGGCTTCCCGCTCGGGCAGTTTGTCAATTGCCTGTTTGAGTGAGATGCTTTCCACCAGCTTCTCCTCCGATTCTGTGTCTGTCAGAATGCTTTCCAGAGTAAAGCCTTCCTCACCTGTCTGAGCGTGAATGGATTCTGTAGCCGCAGTTGCCGTTTCCGCCAGGGCGATTTCTTCCGGTGTAAAGCCGGTTTGATTGGCGATTTCCTGCACGGTCGGCTCCCTTCCGAGCGCATGGAGCAGAAGATTTCTTGCGGATTTGATGGTAGCCGATTGCTCCTTGATACTCCGTGAAACTTTTACCGCACCGTCATCCCGGAGAAATCTGCGGATTTCCCCCGCAATTTTTGGAACAGCATATGTGGAAAACTGTGTCCCAAATTCCAGATCAAATCCGTCAACAGCCTTTAGAAAGCCAAGGCATCCCAATTGGTATAGATCATCCGCTTCCACGCCACGGTTCATAAACCGTCTTGCAACCGACCATATCAATCCGGAGTTCTCGGTTATGAGCAGCTCTCCCGCTTCTTCGTCGCCGGACTTGCTCCTTGCGATCAGTTCTTCCAGTCTGGTCATTTCCGTCTTTGGAGTCTGCGGCGCATATGTACCACAGTGCCTTTTCCGGGTTCGGATGTGATGGTCAAGCTTGTCATAAAGCTTTCCATAATGGTGAATCCCATGCCGCTGCGGTCAGAACCGCCGGTAGTAAACATAGGCTGCTTTGCTTTTTCCACATCCGAAATGCCAACGCCGCGGTCTTTGATAACAATATCCAACACATTGTCTTTCAAAATGCGGCAGCGGAGGGTGATGATACCCAGTTCATCCGGATAGCCATGGACGATGGCATTAGTCACCGCCTCGGATACCGCAGTGCGGATATCTCCCAGTTCTTCTAAAGTAGGATCCATCTGTGCCGCAAAGCATGCCACGGCAGATCTTGCAAATGCTTCGTTTGCCGACTTGCTTGGAAAATCCAGAATCATATAGTTTTCAAATTTCATAATACCGCCTCCTTGATCTCAACTAATTTGTCAATTCCCGATGTTTGAAATACCTTCATGGGCTGCCTGCCGATTCCGGAGAGTTCCAGTTTTCCTTCAATGCGCGCCATACAACGCAGGGCATTGATCACAACCGCAATACCGGACGAATCCATAAAGGTAACATCGGAAAAATCCAAAACACAAATATTGGGACTATAGGCTTCTACCTTTCCCGCAATGGATTGGATATAGTCTTTTGCCCTATGGTGGTCGATCTCCCCGGTGAGAACAACCGTTAATTTGCCGTTTTCCAAAAAGCTGGTTAATTGCATATTGATTCCTCCTTTGTAACTATGCAAAAACAGTATAATTTTTCCTCTTTGGATTTTTCGTCGGAAAAACAAAGATAAAAAAATAACGCTCCCAAGCCTTTGCCTGAGAGCGTTAACAATATGAATTTACAGCTTCTTAAGAGCAGCTTCACTTTCTTCCAGCTGCGCAATCAAATCGCGTGTCTTGGCTGCCTTTTCCTTCTCAGCAGCGACTACAGATTCAGGCGCACGAGAGACAAACTTTTCATTGGTAAGCTTGGCTTCCAGGGATGCCAGGAACTTACGGTTCTTCTCCAGTTCCTTACCGATGCGCTCCAGCTCCTTGGATACATCCACCAGCTGACCCATGGGGATATACAGCTTGGCATCCGCTGTGGTGATGGTAACCATACCGTCCAGGTTAGCAGGTTCCGCATCCAGCAGGCTCACTTCATCTGCGTAAGCCAGGCGCTGCAGGAAGCCTTCACCTTCGTTAAACACCTGAGGCTTAGCGGTCAAAACAAACAGAGCAGCCTTCTTGGAAGGGGGAACATTCATCTCAGTGCGGCGGTTACGGATGGCGCGGATGGCATCCATAACGGATTCCATCATATCGCACTCTGCCTTAAAAGCCAGATCGTCCCGGACCTCAGGCCACTGAGCAACGATCAATGCCTCGCCCTCGTGGGGAATGGACTGCCAAATCTCTTCAGTGATAAAGGGCATAAAGGGATGCAGCAGGCGCAGCACCTGGTCCAGAACATACACCAGCACACCGATCGCAGTCTGCTTCCGGTCAGCGTCTTCGGAGAACAGGCGAGCCTTAGTCATTTCGATATACCAGTCGCAGTAGATATCCCAAATGAAGTCGTAGATCTTCTGAATAGCAACACCCAGCTCATACTTCTCCATATTCTCGGTGACTTCACCGATCAGGGTATTCAACTTGCTGAGCACCCACTTATCGGCAATCTCCAACTTGGACAGCTCAGGCAGTTCGTTCTTTGCATCCTCCGAAAGGTTCATCATAACATAGCGGGAAGCGTTCCACAGCTTGTTGGCAAAGTTACGCATAGCCTCGCAGCGCTCCACGTAGAAACGCATATCGTTTCCGGGAGAGTTGCCGGTGACCATGTTCATGCGCAGCGCGTCACAGCCGTATTTATCGATCATCTCAAGAGGATCGATACCGTTGCCCAAAGACTTGGACATCTTGCGACCCAGGTTGTCACGAACCAAACCGTGAATCAGCACCGTGTGGAAAGGTGCCTCACCCATATGCTCCAAACCGGAAACGATCATACGGGAGACCCAGAAAGTAATGATATCGTAGCCCGTTACCAGCACGGAAGTAGGATAGTACTTCTTCAGGTCGGCAGCCTCTTCGTTCGGCCAGCCCAGGGTCTCAAAAGGCCAAAGCGCAGAGCTGAACCAGGTATCCAGCACATCGGGATCACGCTCGATATTGGCACTGCCGCACTTTTCGCAGCAGGTGGCATCCTCACGGGAGCAGGTCATATGGCCGCACTCGGCGCAGTACCACACAGGGATCTGATGACCCCACCACAGCTGACGGGAAATACACCAGTCACGGATGTTGTTCATCCAGTTCATATAGTTCTTGGT
>JAZNLC010000113.1:0-4723 GCA_045578895.1 Faecousia sp.
AACCGCAGGCCGATTCCCTTATAGAGAATCATTGCTTATATCACTTCAGCACAGGCGCGGCTCTCGCATAGCAGTGGAAATATATTGTTTTCATATTGACAACGAATATTTCAGAGTGTATAATTGCATAAAACAAAAAAAGGAGAGTTGACAATGTTCGCATATTGCTTCAATGCAGTCGATAATAAGTCCGGTAACCCTATGCGCTGGCATGGTGTCGGGCTTACATTGTCGTACTCTTTTTTAGGACCATCTTAAGGGATATACCATAAAAAGACGCAGTGCAAGCTCTAAGCCCAAGTAGAGTTTGCACTGTTTTTATTTTTTAAGGAGGAAGGAAAATGGAAACATTACAAGCACTCACGCAGTATTACGGGAGCTACGACGAAGATAACCGCCTTTGCTCCCGGCGTGGCTCTGTAGAATACCTGACCACCATGCGGTACATCGAAAAATATCTTCGTCCCGGTATGCGGATTCTGGAAATCGGTGCAGCAACCGGAAGATACAGCCACCATCTTGCGCAGCAGGGCTATCAGGTTGATGCCGTAGAGCTGATTGACCACAATATTGAGATTTTCAAGCAGAACACAAAACCCGGAGAGAAGATCACAATCACGCAAGGGAACGCAAAGGATCTGCGTGGTTTTCGTGATAACACCTATGATCTTACATTACTGCTGGGCCCCATGTACCATCTGTTTACTGAGGAAGAGAAGCTGCAAGCGCTCGCAGAAGCCATCCGGGTCACAAAGAAAGGCGGAATTATCTTCTGCGCATATTGTATGGGCGATGCGTCTGTTCTCATGTACGGCTTTATCCGGGGAGAGATCCATAACATTATCGAGAAATGTATGCTCGATCCGGTAACCTTTGAGACCTTCTCCCGGCCCTGGGATCTGTTCGAACTGCATCGCAAGGAGGATATCGACGCATTGCGCAGCCACTTTCCTGTAACACAACTGCATTTCCTGGCTACAGACGGATATGCAAACCACATGCGAAAGACCCTTGCAGAAATGGATGAGGATACCTTTCAGTTATATCTACGGTATCATTTTGCCACCTGTGAGCGGATCGATATGGTTGGATATTCAAACCACACCCTCGATATATTTAGAAAGGACTGACATTACGATGTTGACGCATAAAGGAACCCAAACTATTGAAACTTCCAGACTCATTCTGCGCAGAGCCCTCCGGGAGGATGCAGAGCCGATGTTCCGTAACTGGGCATCTGATCCGGAGGTCAGCAAGTATTTAACTTGGCCTGCGCACAGCAGTATTGCCGTGTCTGAAATGGTGATCGGGAGCTGGATTCAGGAATATGAAAAGGACAGCTACTATCAGTGGATGATTGCGCTGAAGCAGCTTGGACAGCCCATCGGCTCTATCAGTGTGGTTCGGCAGAATGACCGTGTGGAGGAAGCGGAGATCGGCTACTGCATTGGGCGGAACTGGTGGCATCAGGGCATTATGACCGAGGCGTTGAATGCCGTGATCGAGTATCTTTTCACAGAAGTGGGCATAAACCGTGTGGCAGCAAGACATGACCCCAACAACCCGCATTCCGGTGGCGTTATGAGAAAATGCGGCATGAAATACGAGGGTACAAACCGTGCCTGTGACCGCAACAACCAAGGCATCTGCGATGCGGCACAATATGCGATCCTGCGCAGTGAATGGCAAAAGCCCAGGCACTTTGCGGAAGATGTCGTCTATGCCGATGATGCTGAACTTGTGCAGGAAGTCTATCGGCGCTATGATGAGGATAGCCGCCTGAATAGGTCCAATGCAGCCAGGGTGGAATTCTTGACGACAGTTCGGTATATCGAGAAGTATTTGACCCCCGGAGCGAAGATCCTGGATGTAGGTGCCGGTGCCGGTGCGTACAGCCTTTACTTTGCCCGTAAGGGATACGAAGTTTCTGCATTGGAGCTTGCGGACGCAAACATTGCGGCTTTCCGGGCGAAGATGACCGAGGATGACCCCATTGATTTGATTCAGGGTAACGCTTTGGATCTCAGCCGGTATGACAGCAACACTTTCGATGTGGTGCTTCTGTTTGGACCGCTTTATCATCTGCACAAGGAAGCTGACAAACTGCGGTGCATCCAGGAAGCGAAGCGGGTATGCAAACCTGATGGAAAAATCTTCTTTGCATTCATTTCCAATGACATTGTGATCCTGACGATGCAGCAATGCCAGGAGGACTATCTGATGAACGGCGACTACAACAAGGAAACCTTCCGGTTGGATGATTTCCCCTTTGTGTTCCACACCCCGGATCATTGCAGAGAACTTCTTGGCAAAGCCGGAATTCAAATCTGCCATGCGGTTGCAGCCGATGGTGCCAGTGAGCTGCTGCAGGAAACCGTCAACGCTTTGGATGTAGCGTCCTATCAGCAGTATCTGCGGTATCATTTTTACATCTGCGAAAAGCCCGAATTTCTGGGTATGAGCAATCACCTGTTATTTGTTGGCGAACCTATACACGAAAGATAATCCCATCATTCTATGATTGCGCAAAACACAAGACCCAGTTAAGCATTGTGCTCAACTGGGTCTTGAAACGGTGAGGATATTACGCATTCGGATCGTGCGTTTTTCTTGTTTCTTATTTGACGCGGATCTCCACTTCCTGGCATTTGGTCGTTACCCGTGCCCCTGCACCGACAGACTCTGTAATGAACGCGTTGGAGCCCACCACGGAATCCCTGCCAACCACGGTATCGCCACCCAAAATGGAAGCACCGGCATAAATTGTCACATTATCCTCAATTGTGGGATGACGGCGCTTGCCCCGCAGATCTTGCCCTCCTCGGGTGGACAGTGCGCCCAGAGTGACGCCCTGGTAGATCTTGACCCGGTTGCCGATGACGGTGGTCTCACCGATAACGATACCGGTACCGTGGTCGATAAAGAAGTATTCACCAATGGACGCACCGGGGTGAATGTCAATACCGGTAACCGAGTGGGCATGTTCAGTCATGATTCTGGGGATCATGGGAACGCCCAAACTGTACAGCACATGGGCCAGCCGGTAGACCGTAATCGCAAACAGACCCGGGTAGGAGAAGATGATCTCTTCTTTCCCGGTAGCCGCCGGATCACCGTCGTAGGATGCCTGCAGATCTGTTTGTACCAATGCCCGCACCTTGGGAATCTCCCGGAAAAAAGCCAGACAGATCCGCTCCGCTTCCTGCTTGTCGTGAACCACCAGGCCAACCTGTCGGTTCAGATTGAACATCACATCCTCAATGAGCATGGAAAGATTGTGCTTTGCGTTGTATATCCGATAGGTTTTCTCCGTAAAATAGCCGGGGAATATGATCCTGCGGAGCTTATCGATCATATCAATGATAATATCCTTGTCGGGATGCTTAAACAGGTCGATCCTGTCGATATCCCTGCCATGGGTATAATCTTCCAAAATAGAATCCACAATGCCTTCGATTTCTGTTTCAAACGGTGTCATAGCGTTCCCTCCAATCTTACATGGGTTATATCATATTACGCACTGCAATGTCAACAGAATCATTGACACCACTGTCTTACAGCGGTATAATTTTGAAAAACGGCTGGAGGTAATCCTATGTCAAAACTGTATACTTCCATCGATCAGCTGATCGGCCATACACCCCTGGTGCAGTTGAACCGGTTTTCCGATTGTGCCGGGCTGTGTACGCCAGTTTGCGCAAAGCTGGAAAGCTTTAACCCGGCAGGCTCCGCCAAGGACCGGGTAGCCCTTTCCATGATCCTCCGTGCGGAACGCTGCGGCCTGCTGCCTCCCGGGGGGACGATCATCGAGCCGACCTCCGGCAACACCGGGATCGGTCTTGCGGCAGTGGCTGCCAACCGGGGATACCGTACTATCATTGTGATGCCGGACTCCATGAGCATTGAGCGGCAGCTTCTGATAAAAGCCTATGGTGCGGAAGTGGTGCTGACACCCGGAAGTCAAGGTATGACCGGTGCCATCACCAAAGCGCAGGCATTGGCAGCAGAGATCCCCGGCAGCTTTATTCCCGGGCAATTCGACAATCCCGCCAATGCGCAAGCCCACTTTGATACCACCGGCCCGGAAATTTGGGATGATACCGACGGCAAAATCGACATTTTTGTTTCCGGTGTCGGCACCGGTGGAACGCTCACAGGTGTCGGTAAGTTTTTAAAAAGCAAGAACCCTCACATACAGATCGTAGCAGTGGAGCCTGCCTCTTCTCCCCTGCTGTCTCAAGGCCATGTAGGGTCTCACGGCCTGCAGGGCATCGGCGCAAACTTCGTTCCCACGGTATTGGATACCGGCATCATTGACCGTATCATAACGGTTACCGAGGAAGAAGCCTATGCAGCCGGCAGACTTTTGGCCAGGACTGAAGGACTTTTGGTTGGCATATCCTCCGGGGCCGCCCTGCACGCGGCAACCGCGCTGGCAAAGCTGCCGGAAAACACCGGGAAAACCATCGCCGCGCTCCTCCCCGACACCGGAGAACGGTATCTGTCCACACCTATGTTTCAATGGTAAATGATCGTTTATCGCACTAACTACCAAACCTCCACGTCATTGCGAGCCAGTGCTCACACTGGCGTGGCAATCCCGTAACACTGCGGAAACCTCACGGGATTCCCACGGTCGCTTCGCTCCCTCGGAATGACATGCATTTTAGGCGACTGCTCAGTTAAACGATCATTTACCGTATCATCCATATCCATCATACAA
>JAZNLC010000114.1:0-2599 GCA_045578895.1 Faecousia sp.
CGCGTAAGCGGTGGAGGGATTCATCGCCCGTAGGGCGATATGCTGCTTTGCAGCATGGAATCCCCCAGTCAAAAATCAAAGATTTTTGCCAGCCCCCTTTAGGCAAGGGGGCCTTGGTTGGTACGCTAAACGATCATTTACATGCCTTTACGATGCAGGATATAGGAATAAACCAACGGCGCAATGACCATCAGCAGTACAACGGGCAGGAAGACCCAGAAGCCGCCGAAAAAGCCGGTGAGCATGATGACAAAACCGCAGACTACCCAAAGCCGCCCGGCAAACCGGTGGGTCTTGTTCCAGTTTTCTTCGCTGTTCAGTGTCCAGGGGATCTTGATGCCTATGGTGTAATTCTGCTTGCACTTGGGCAGGTAATTGCCGATGACCGTAAACACAATGCCAATCAATACCGGCATCACCATTTCCACCCGCACTTCTTTTCCCAACGCTACTGCATAAGTAACCACATGCAGCACAGCGGACAGAACAGGGATGATCCATAACACCAGATGCAGAACCTTTTGGGGATGGTTATTCTTTTTAGGGTCTGTGCCGGTACCCAACACGCACAGCCATTGCGCTGCCAGCAAAATCAAAGGCAGGCCAAACACGGTAAAGGGTTTACTGCTCCAGCCGTCGATCTCCCCAGCTGCGTTCCAATGGCTGGGAATCTGCTCCGGCAGCTGATTCCACAAACGAATACCTGCCAGCATGGGCAGCAGAATCGCAATCGATGTGATCAGCAAAATCTTCCAATTCTTCTTAATCATTTTTCTGCTCCTTTCAGGCCTGTCAGCCACAGCATAACTTCCTCCAAAACGGAGGCATTCAGCTCATAGAAAATAAACTTACCCTCCCGGGTATCCCGGATCAGATCCGCTTCCTTCAGCACAGAAAGATGCTTGGAAATGGCAGCGCCGCTGACAGGGAATTTTTCCCCGATCTCACCGGCAGACAGCCGGCCGGACTTCAGTAGGTCCAAAATTTCTCTTCGAATGGGATCGGACAGTGCTTTTAAGGTACTTTGGATGCCCACATGCATCGCCTTCCTTTCATTTAACCTTTTGGTTAAATATAGAGTAGCACACCCCCTGCCAAATGTCAAGCGTTATTTAACTATTTGGTTAAATAACATCTAAGCAAAAACGGTGTCCGGAAAAACCGAACACCGTTTTTTATCCTATTACATGATTTGCGACAGCAGCGCGAATACGAACGGCACAACGCAGATTGTCAGCAGGTTACACACAAAGCACATCTTCGCGTTATCGCTGGCATCGATGCCCATACTCTCCGGGAACACCACCAGGTTCAATCCCAAGGGCATCGCCAGGATCATAATCGGCAGCGCCAGGTACATGCCCCGGATGCCCAGCAGGAACAGCACACCGCCAACCAGCGCAGGAATGCCCACCAGACGGAACGCAGACATCATGTAGGATCTGCCGCCCTTGAACAAGTCTTTCAGCGGGAAACCGCCCAGCACGAAGCCTGCCAGCAGCATGGAAGCAGGGCTCATGCAGTTTCCTGCGGTAGACAGCACATCACTGACCAGCGGCGGCAGCTTGATGCCGGAAAGGCCGATGGTCATACCGATAAATACCGATATGATCAGGGGCATTTTCAAAATATCCTTGATCGTCAGCTTGCCGTCCTTGACAAACAGCAAATAGCCGAAGGTATTGCAGGCAATACTCATGGGCAGGCAGAAGAGCATCAGCTGGCTCAGCACTTCACTGCCGAAAACGCCTTCTACCAACGGATAGCCAAAGTAACCGAAATTGGGGATGCAGAAGGCATATACATAGCTTCTGCGCTCAAAATCGTTTCTTGCCAGGGGCTTTGCCAGCACAAAGGCCAGGCCGATGGTAGCCAGCACGATCACCGTACCGTAGCCGATCAGCGCCACCTGGCTGCCGATCTTTTCCAGTGTCAAACTGGCAGAAAGATTCTTGATGGTATAAGCCGGGCTGAATACCAAAGTCGTCAGCAAAGACAGCACTCTTCCCGCATTGTCAGGCAGTTTCCTGGTTCTGCGCAGCAGATAGCCAAGACCGATAAAGATCAGCAGAACACTGACCTTGGACAAGGTAGTCAAAAAAACACCGCTCATGTTGTCACTCCGTTACATTACAAATCCAATCAGGATGCCCAGCGCCGCGGAAATACCGATCAGCGGAATGGGGGCGATCTTCTTTTTGCGGATCAGCTGAGATCCGATTTTCAAAGCAGCGATCACTGCAGTCAGGATCAGAGCCTTCCACTCAATGGCAGCCTCCGGGATCACATTGCTGAGGATCAAAGAAATACCGGTAGCCAGGATCACGCCGATGACACCGGGCTTCAGGCCGTTCATGGCGGTTTTCACCCAGGGGTTGGTCATAAACTTATCCATGATCGCCACAACACCCAGGATGATCAAAAAGGCAGGCAGCACTACCGCAAAGGTAGCAAGCCCGCTTCCCAAAATACCCGCCTGGGAGCTGCCAACATAGGTAGCCAGGTTGATCATAATGGGGCCGGGTGTGCTTTCGCACACACCGATAAAGTACAGCAGGGTCTCTTCTTCCAGCCAGCCGTATTTCAGCACCACATCCCG
>JAZNLC010000115.1:0-3091 GCA_045578895.1 Faecousia sp.
GGCGGCCTTCTTGAGTTCTTCTGCATCGATCTGGCAAATTTCAGCAACCACCTCGGGGGTGTAGTCCTTAACGACTTCCTTAAGCTCTTCATAGCCTTCGGTACGCTCATCAATGTACTTCTGGTCCTGCAGGCCTTCGGAAATGATGACATTCATCATACCGTTAAACAGCGCAACATTGGTACCGGGCTTGATCTGCAGGAACACATCAGCCTCACGGCACAAGGGGATACGCCGAGGCTCAGCAACGATAATCTTTGCACCCTTCTTTTTTGCCTGACGGATCAGAGAGCCGATAACGGGGTGGGTCTCGGTGGTGTTGGAGCCGGTGACGAAGACCACATCCTGATCAGCGGCTTCCGCAATAGAGTTGGTCATAGCACCGGAGCCCAGAGTAGTAGCCAGGCCGGCAACAGTGGAGGCGTGGCACAGACGTGCGCAGTGGTCCACATTGTTGGTGCCGATGGCAGCACGCATCATCTTCTGGAAGACATAGTTATCTTCGTTGGAGCAGCGGGCGCTGCTGAGGCCGGCCAGAGCATCGGGGCCGGATTCTGCCTTGATAGTATTAATCTTAGTTGCCACATAGGTAATGGCCTCATCCCAAGAGGCTTCCTGTAGCACACCGTCCTTGCGGATCAAGGGAGTGGTCAGACGGTCCTTGTGGTTGATAAAGTTGTAACCAAACTTGCCCTTGACGCAGAGCAGGCCCTTGTTGGCCTTGCCGTACAGAGGCTGTGCGCCGACAACGGTGTTGTCCTTCACCAACAGCTCCAGCTGACAGCCTACGCCGCAGTAGGTACAGGTGGTGGGGACCTTCTTGGTTTCAAAAGCGCGGTAACGAACCTTAGACTTGGGCAACAGAGCACCTACGGGGCAAACGCTGACACAGTTACCGCAAGATACGCAGTTAGTGCCGCGGATCAGCTGATCGAAGGGTGTAGAGATCTTGGCCTTGAAGCCGCGGTTTGCGATGCCGATGGCAGCTTCACCGTGGAGCTTCTGGCAAGTCTGGACGCAGCGCTGACAGAGGATGCACTGCTGGGGATTGTAAGTAAAGAATTCGTTGGAGTCGTCGATAGGGTAATCGTTCTTCACACCGGCAAAGCTGGTCTTTTCTACACCGTACTCATAGCACAGATTCTGCAGCTGGCAATCACCGTTCTTGGCGCAGCTGAAGCAGTCTGCATTGTGGGTAGACAGCATCAAATCCAGAACAGATCTTCTGGCAGCAATGACCTTTTCGCTCTTGGTGTAGATCACATTGCCCTCAGCTACAGGCGTGGAGCAGGCGGTGAACAGCTTGGGGATACCCTCAATCTCCACCAGGCAGATCCGGCAGGATGCCTCAGGGGCCAGGTCCTTCAGGTAGCAAAGGGTAGGAATCTCGATACCTACACTCTGAGCAGCCTCCAAAATGGTACTGCCTTCCTTGGCTTGCACTTTAATGCCGTCGATAGTTACATTCAGCATAGCTTCCTCCTAAAATAGATGGACACGGCAACGCCATCACAAGATGGCATAAACCGCCAAATTAATCTCTTATACCAATTCAATATTATACGGGCTAGAAGGCAAAAAAGCAATAGAATTTCACATGTTTCTACAGAAAAAAACATTTTGCAGAAATCGCGGATAACTTATTGCTTTTAGTCGCTGTAAGTGGTATTATCTTATAGTAAACAAAATTAAACTGGCGTTGGTATGCGCCGGTATCCGCAAAACGGACGATTCCCTTTGGGCGAATTTTGTAATTGTGAATTAACAGGAGGTAAACTATGGCTCATATCAGTGAAGCCGGTGTCAAGAAGATCTGTGAGATCTGCGACAGATATGTAAATGAAAAGACACCGCTGATGATGATCCTCAGCGATATCCAGAACGAATACGGTTACATTCCTCTGGATGTACAGCAGCTCGTTTCTGAAAAGACCGGCATCCCCGTAGCAGAGATCTACGGCGTTGTCACTTTCTACTCCTTCTTCTCTCTGGAGCCGAAGGGCAAGTACATCATCGGCTGCTGTCTGGGCACTGCCTGCTATGTCAAGGGTGCACAGCAGATCATCGACAAATTCTCCGAAATTCTGGGCATCAACGCCGCTGAGACTACCGCAGACGGCATGTTCACCATCGACGCACTGCGCTGCATCGGTGCCTGTGGTATTGCTCCTGCTGTTACTATCAACGGCAAGGTCTATCCCAAGATGTCTGTGGATGCCGTAGCCGGCGTTGTGGAAGAATACCGGGCAAAGGAGGCTAACTAAATGAAGAATTTTGCTGAGCTGGATTCCAAGATCTGTTCCTGCACCGACGCGCTGAAGGCCAAGCTGGACGGCTCTAATGGCAAGCGTGCCATTCTGCTGTGTGGCGGTACCGGCTGTCTGTCCTCCAATTCCATGGACATCAAGGGCAAGTTTGATGCACTGGTTGCCGAAAATCACATGGAAGATAAGGTTACCGTCAATACTGTTGGCTGCTTCGGTTTCTGTTCTCAGGGTCCTTTCGTTAAGATTCTGCCCGAAGACACCCTTTACCGTCTGGTCAAGGTGGAAGATGTGGAAGAAATCTTCGAAAAAGACATCAAGGGCGGCGAAATTATTGAGCGCCTGCTGTACATCGAGCCCAATACCGGCGAGAAGGTTGCTAAACAGGACGATATCAATTTCTATAAGAAGCAGAAGCGCGTTGCTCTTCACGGCGGCGGTGTTATCAACCCCGAAAACATTGAAGAAGCTATGGGCTATGGTGCATTCCAGGGCCTGAAGCGGGCACTGAGCATGGACCGCAAGGCAGTTATCGATGAAGTGCTGGCTTCCGGCCTGCGCGGCCGTGGCGGCGGCGGCTTCCCCACCGGCAGAAAGTGGATGTTTGCTTACGGCTCCCAGAGTGACCAGAAATATGTTGTCTGCAACGGTGACGAGGGTGACCCCGGTGCTTTCATGGACCGCTCCATTCTGGAGGGCAACCCCTACGCCGTTATCGAGGGCATGATGATCGCCGGCTACGCCATCGGCGCTTCCGAGGGCTACTTCTATGTCCGCGCTGAGTATCCCATTGCCGTCAACCGTCTGAGAAATGCCATCAAGCAGAT
>JAZNLC010000116.1:0-2319 GCA_045578895.1 Faecousia sp.
CCCCTTGCCTAAAGGGGGCTGTCAGCGAAGCTGACTGGGGGATTCATGCCGCATTGCGGCATATTGCCCTTTGGGCAATTATCCCTCCGTCTGCCCTTCGGGCAGCCACCTCCCTTTAGGCAAGGGAGGCTTTACACCGCATAAACGATCATTTAGCGAAGAAAAGCGTCGATAATCATAAAGGGCGTACTGCAATTGCTGCAGTACGCCCTGACTGTTTATACGGAGGGTTCCCAATCGGGATCCATGAAGGGGAAGGTTTTCAGGTTGGCAAACTGGAAATCGAATACGGTAAAGTCACCGCAGTGGATTCCGGGAGGATCGCAGGTAATGATGGTGCCTGCGTGATCCTTCCACCAGCCCTTGAAGTGCTGGGAGGACTTCAGACCCAGGTAACGCATTTGGGTGTAGTTGATGCCCACCATCTCAAAGGGGCCCTTGCACATGGTCTGCCGGGCGCGGGAGGATACCACAATATCCACATTGCCTACCTGCAGCCGGACGGAAAGATCCAGATTGGTCATACCGCCGCCGCCCATGGGGGAAACATTGACGAATTTGCCGTCGCAGATGGCCTTGACATAAGCGTTTTCCAGCTCAATGGGCTCACCGTGGAGGTTATCGGTCTTGGCACCCAGCTTGCAGGAAATTGTGCTGCCCACACCGGCTTTCGCAGCCTGCTGTACCACTTCGGGATCACAGATGTGACCGAAGGCGGAGCCGGGGAGATTCCGCTTCAGCATTTCCCGCAGCAAATATGTGCCGTCGCCGGGAGCGCCGCCACCGGGGTTGTCGGAGGATTCGTTGATGACCACAGGGTAAGCCTCTGCTGCCTGGGCTTTGTCAAAGGCTTCGGCGGGGGAAAGGGTCTTGATCAGGAAGGTGTGGCGCTTATCCCAGGCAAATTTTGCCACTTCCAGAGCGGCCTTGTCGGCGGCTTCCTGGGTATCAGCCATGGCGGTAACGGTGACACCGCACTGGGGAATATCCGCGTAAGCAAAGCCATGGAAGAAGGTTACCTGCTGCAGCCCGGGCATTTCCTTTTCCAGCCGGATGGTCAGTTGCTGCACCTCATGGGCAGGGCCGCTGAGAGTTACACCGCAGGTGGGCGCCAGCTGCCAGGGCAGCTGAATGATCCGCTTGCAGGGCTTTTTGCCGGTGCGAACGATGTTGGCAAGCAGATCCAGCATCACACGGGCGCTTTCATACATATCCACATGGGGATAGCACTTGACACCTACCAAAATATCGGAGTATTCGACCATTTCGGGAGTCACATTGGCATGCAGATCCAATACGATGCCCACGGGGATCTCCGGCCCAAACTGAGCCCGGACGGCGCGGAGGACTTCGCCTTCGATATCGTGATAGCCGACGGACGCGCCCGCACCGTGGCAGTTCAGGGCGATGGCATCCAAGGGCTGCTTCTGATGTTCGGCCCACAGCATGGATACCAAACGGTCCCGCAGGGTCTCCAAGGTTTCCGTGGGGATCCGGCCGGAGGGGTTGGCGTTGGCGAACATGGTGGGTACCAGGGTGATATCCTGCGCCTTTGCTTCATCGATGAAGCCGCCGATGTAGCTTCTGACACCGGTGTGACCTGCGATGATCTCATCGCCTTCCTGATAAGTCAGCTTCCGGAACAGCGCTTCTGTGGTAGCCACATTGGAAAACGAGTTGGTTTCATGGGCGATACCGCCAATACCGATACGCATATACGACACTCCTTTAAGTTTCTTTTTCAGAATAAACGATGACACCTACGCCATCGGGAATGACAGTGACGGAGGGATGCTCCTTGCGCAGATGTCAGCACAGCCGCGACCTGCTGATCATCCAATTCCAGAGCAAGCTGGCTTTTGCCGTAAGGCACAGAGAGATTCATGGTAAGCACCCTCTTTTTCATACTGCAACCATTCTAACAAATCTGAAAGCGCTTTGCAATCCCCAGAAAGTTTTGCTCCGCAGTGTTTTTCCACCGTGCCGCTAAATGATCGTTTAGCGGGCAGTGCCCGCTGACAATGCGTGCACGGTGCTGTGCTTGTCGTTACACCATTGGGCACCGCTCGGTATCGTTACTGCTGTAAATGATCGTTTAGCGGCGAGCCGCCGCTCCCAATTCGCGCCAAAACTTCTACTTGTCGTTACTGCCTTGCCTTGCCCGGTGTCGTTACTGCAGTGGTAAATGATCGTTTATGCGGTGTAAAGCCTCCCTTGCCTAAAGGGAGGTGGCTGCCCGAAGGGCAGACGGAGGGATAATTGCCCAAAGGGCAATATGCCGCAATGCGGCATGAATCCCCCAGTCAGCTTCGCTGACAG
>JAZNLC010000117.1:0-8207 GCA_045578895.1 Faecousia sp.
CCCCTTGCGTACCACCTCAGGGGTCTGTAACACCATTTCTTCAGCAGCGGGCATCACAATTCCGTAGCCTGTGGCTTTTACACTGGATAGCGCGTCTGCAATTTTCTCGTATTCGCTTTTTATGGACGACAATTCCATCAACTGGGCCATTAACTCAGCCTGATTATGAATCGGCATCCCGGTTTTTGCGCTCAGGATCTCATAAAACAGTGTCTCGGGGAAGGTGAGCATGCAGCTGACACAGCCGGTCGCCAAATCCATATTGCGTATGGAGAAATCTAGCACTTGTTCCAATTCTCTCAGCTGCGTAAGGTTAAGTTCTGCCTGGGCCAAAGAGGAGATCTCGCCAGCACGCTGCAGCAGTGCTTCATAGAGTGCTGCTTTGACCGGATGTGTGGATTCTACAGCATCCAGCCAACGGGGGAGATATACCCGTAGTTCCTGCATGGGGAACGCATGCAGTAACTGCAGCAGAAGCTGGGCGATATCCTCCTTGTTTAATGCCTGACAATCTGCCGGGTAGGCATCAACACCATGTTCCGTTCGGATATGTTCTGCCACAGCAAGGGCGGCTTCGCCGTTGGGGTATTTCGAATTGACGATCACAATGAAGGGTTTTCCGGTGGCCTGCATATCATGGATCGCCCGGCCTTCTGCCACCAAATAGTCTTCCCTGGGGATATCTGTGATGGTCCCGTCGGTGGTCACCACAAGGCCGATAGAGCAATGCTCATCCATGACTTTTTTTGTGCCCAGCTCAGCGGCTTCCGTCATGGGTATCTCATAATCATACCAGGGGGTTGCCACCATCCGGGGAACGCCGTCTTCAAAAGCGCCTACCGCTCCGTCAACCATATAGCCAACGGAGTCGATCATGCGGATGCGGAATTTTGCTGTGCCGTCCGGGGAAATCTCCACAGCTTCCTCGGGGATGAATTTCGGCTCACTGGTCATAATGGTCTTGCCGGAGCCGCTTTGGGGCAGTTCGTCTCTTGCCCGTTCCGCACGGTAGGGGTCTTCTATGTTGGGGATCACCAACTGCTCCATGATACGCTTGATGAGCGTAGATTTTCCGGTGCGGACCGGACCGACCACACCAATATAAATATTGCCGCCGGTTCTGGCCGCAATGTCGGCATAAAGATTATCCATAGGCTGCCTCCTTGTCACGGTTTGGTCAATAGTATGTCCCTATGGATGCAAATAGAACAGCGGATCACCGGTTTCGGTGATCCGCTGAAGTTTATTATGCGGTTTTCTTTCTGCGCTTACACAGGGTGATCACAATGCCGAGCGTCAATACCAATCCGGCAGCGCCGGCAATGTAGTACCATGTATAATCCATACCGATCCTGAGAATCCGCAGGGCATTGGTGTTAGCCGTAACGGCAAATACCAAATAACTTCCGTCCACAGTAAAACCGGCATCCTGCCAATCGCTGCCGACGCGCAGCTGCAGCTTCAGTTCTGTGGGGTCGCAACCGTCGGGAATGCGGCAGCGCAGCTTCATATCCGCTGCACTCTCGGGGAGCGCTATGGTCCATGCGGCTACAGCACCGGGTTCCGGCAAGACAGCGGCACCTAACTGCGCGTCTTTTTGGAATTGACCCTGCAGCAACAACACAGGTAAACCGTTTCCGGTGCGAAGCTCGCTTTCCAGGGTTGTGGTATGCGCCGTGGATTCCAAACGGAAGACGGCATCATGGAGGATCTGCTGTCCAATTTCCAATGGACCGATCCAATGGGCGTCACTGCCGCTTTGCTGGGGAACCGCGGGGATCAGATCCCGGGTCAGCACACAGCCGTAGGGGAGCGTGATACGACGACTGTCAAGATCATCAAAGACAAAGGTTACACTGACCAGGCGGAAGCTTGCCGGCAGATCCACCAAAGCAAAGAAGCGGTCGCTGGGCAGAGGCTGCGCCTGGGTATCATAGCTGATCCCATCCACAGCACCGGGATCGGAATCACCGACCAAATAATAGTTGGATGCAAGATCCGGTTCTTCAGAGAAGCCCAGGATCGCGCCGTATTTTTCTGTAGCACCTTCCAGCAGCAGGATGGCCTTGCAGTCGGTGACGGTGGTGCCGGAACCTGCGATACCGCCTACATAAGTGTCACCGGCGATGCTGCACTTGGCGCTGCAACCCCGCAGGAAACCGCTGCTCTGTCCTGCAATGCCGCCGATATAATCAGCGGAAGCCGCATCTACCGCAGCGGCATTGACGCAGTGGCGAACAAGGCCCATGGAGGCCCAGCCTACAACGCCACCTACATTTTGCTTCTTGCCGGAAACCGCACCCCTGTTTTCACAATCCAGGACAACTGCCCGCAGCTGCATATCGAAATTGAGAGAAGTGTTTCCAACGATCTGCAGGTCAGCTTCGGGATCCAGGTCGTTCTCCAGTCCGATGGTGCCAACGACGCCGCCGATGTTCCAATCGCCATGAACGCTGCCAAGGTTGAAACAAGCACGGACCTTTGCGGTTTGATCCTGGGCTGTATCGGCATCGGATACATCCTGGATGCCACCACCCAGGTTCTCGGAGGCGTTGCTGATGGTACTGCTGATGGCATTCATTTGACTGGAAACGCCCTGCAGACTGCCCGCCACATTGCTGAATGTATTTTGACCGATTTCAGCCATGGCACTAATGGACCCGGTCAGATCCGATAAGCTGCTGCTCAGCGCGTTTCTGGCTGCCTGCAAGGTCTCCTCATCGGGCATGGTAGGGTTGTCGGTGTCCTTGGGGATCAGCATTTCCAAGGCATCCTGCGCATCTTTCAGCTGCGTTTCTACCCGCTGGGATTGGGAATTCAAGGCATTTGAGCCGCTTTGGATGCTTCCGCCGATGCCGTTTGCGGCGTTGGACAGGTCGTCCATTTGCTGCTGAAGGGTCTGCAGGGTATCTTCTTCATAGATCATATTGACCGCAGGCTCCAACTGGCCGACGATACCGCCGATCTCTTTTCTTCCGTCTACATTGCCACGGTTAATGCAGTTGTAGATATAGCCGCTGAAGCTGCCGGCGATGCCTCCTATGTTATATCCGATCTGCGGATAGCCGATGCTGCCGTGATTGATACAGGATTGCACTACGCCGGTGCCGGTTCCGCAGATACCGCCGATATCAGTGACGGTCTGAGCAGCCTCAGAGTTGATAATGGAGTCCAGGTTAATATTCTCCAGCTCCACTTCATTTTGCTCCACAGTGGTATTGACTTCACCGTGATTCTCACAGTTACGGATGACACCGTAATTGTCTCCGGCGATGCCGCCTACAAAATGGTTGCCATAGATACTGCCGAATGCTTGACAGCCGTCAATTACACCGGAGAGCAGATTGATACCGACCAGACCACCGATGCTGTCAGTACCGGAAACCGCTCCTTCAAAACTGCAGTCCTGCAAGGTGCCGCCGTTGGTGCCGACGATACCGCCGGCTGCGGCCCCGGTGCCCCCGGGATTGACACAGCCGGAAACATGGAGATTCTTTACCGTGGCGGTATCGGTCAGATAACGGAACAGACCGATACCGGATCCGGGACTTTCCAGATTCAGACCGGAAATCGTATGGCCGTTTCCTTCGAAGCTGCCGCAGAAAATGGGAATGCCTTCAAAATCGGCACCGGAAAGATCGATGTCATTGCACAGAATTACTGTAAGACCCTGGCTGTAGCTATCCAGACGGCAGTTTTCCGCAAAGTTAAGGAATCCATCCCGAGAGATGATGCGCAGTGTTATGCCTTCCTCCTGAGCGTACGCAAGGGGAGAGAGGCTGGACAAAAGTACCAAACTCAAAAGAAAACACAGGATACGGTTGCTCTTACGCATGTGCTTCACTCCCTTCCGCGGATTCGCTGTCCGCCGGTTCTGCCTGGGTGACCTCCCCGCCTGCGGAAACGGTGGCATTCATGTCACCGTGGAGCAAGCCGTGGAATTCGCCGTCGATCATGCCGCTGACATAGCCTTTAATACGGCCATTGACATAGACGCTGCCGGTGGTCTGCTGGGGTTCATTATGCGTGACCTTGATCTTGAAGCGGGTGCGCTCGATGATGGAGTCACCCAGCACCAGGATGGAGGGCAGAACGCACAGAACCAGGATGATAGAGACGATGGTACCCCGGCCGATGCAAGTGCCCATGATGGACACTACAGGCTGCGCGGAAAGATTGCCGATCAGAAGACCGGCAGCGGCCATCATGATACCGGAGGTGAAGACCGTGGGGAAGGCTGCGTTCAGTGCTTCCACGATGGCTTTTTTATGGGGCATATGGGCTTTTAACTCCTGATAATGGCTGGAGATCACGATTGCATAGTCAATGTTAGCACCCATCTGAATAGCGCTGACGATCAAATATCCCAGGAAGTACAAGGGTGTGCCGGTAAGGGTGGGGAAAGAGAAGTTGATCCAGATACTGCCCTGAATGACCAAAATCAGCAGCACCGGTAAGCCGGCAGACTGGAAGGTAAACAGCAGTACGAGGATAACAAACAGCGCCGACAGAATGGAGATCATCAAATTATCCTGGGCAAAGGAAGCGGAAAGATCACGGCAGCTGGTGGAGTTGCCCACCAGGTAATAGTCTCCGTCATAGTATTTTCCGATAATGCTTCTGGCCTTTGAAAGGAAGGTGAAGGTCTCTTCACTTTCCTCAGGGAGGTTCAGATACATCACAAAGCGGCTGTAATGCTCGCTTTGCATTTGGTTCTTTGCGGTTTCCAGCTGACCCAGCATATCCTGCATGTCATCCATGCCGCTGCCGCTCAGATTGATATTGTGGTCTTCCAGCTGTTCCTTTAAAAACAGGAACATATCAAATAGAGGGACTTTATAATTGACTACCGCGTCCAGAATCTCACCGTATTGGTTTTGCTCCGCGGCATACAGCGCATAAAGCCCCTGGGTCACCTCATAATCCAGCCCGATCAGTTCCGAAAGCTCGCGGGGTGTCAGAGAATCCGTCAGCTTGTAGCCTCCCAAGGCCTCAATATTACCGAGACCCATAATGGAATTCACTTCAGGCTGGTCGCCAAGTTCGTCTAAAACAGCCATTTCCGCTTCATAGTCGCCCACGGGAACCAGGACGGCCAGCATATTGCTGACACCAAACTGATCCTTGATCTTAAAGTAGGAATGCTGCCGCTCAGTCATTTTTGCGGTCTTCAGATCGTTGAAGCTGTAGCAGTAAGGGCACTGGCTAGAAAGAATGAAGGCACCGATCAAAATCAAAATGAAGACGGGGGGCAGAACCCTCCGGCTCTTGACGGCGAACTTGCCAAGAAAAGTAATGTTGGGAAGAAGTCTCTTGTGGCGGGTCTTCTGCATCAGCGGCGCAAAGAGCACCAAAAGACCGGGCATCAGCGTAAATACACTAAACAAGCTCAGAAAAATGGCCTTGATCAGCACCTTGGCCATATCCATACCGACAGAGAATTTCATGAAGCTCAGGGCGATAAAGCCGCACACGGTGGTCAGGGAAGAAGCGGAAATCTCCGGGATCGCTTTACTCAGGGCGCTGATAGCAGCGGTGCGTGCATCTTTCGTTTCAAATTCATCGCAGAAACGGTGGCAAAGGATGATGGCATAATCAACGGCCAACGCCAGCTGCAGTACCACGGCAACGGAATTGGAGATGAAGCTGATCTTGCCGAAGATAAAGTGTGTTCCGATATTCAGCGCTGCGGCAGCGCCAAAGGTCAGAAGCAGCACCGGCACTTCCGCGTAACTGCGGGAGGTCAGCGTCAGAACGATCAGCATGATAATACATGCCACAATGCCGATAACAAGCATTTCGCTGCCCAGCATGGCGTTTTCGTCATAACCAACGGTGGAATCCACATAGAAATCATAATTGCTGAGAAGCGATCTGATGGTATCCAGGGACGAGATGGTATCTTCGGCCATGGGCCCGTTGGTGAAGGTCACATCGTAGAGTGCGGAAGCGTCCTGGTAGGTAGTATCGGTTCCGTCAAAGGCAGACATCACCACACCTTCCACCCCAGAGATCGATGTATTCAGATCCCAGGCGGTATCCAAGGTGATGTTGGACACCATGATCCGGGCCGTACCCGGTGTGACATAGTTGGCATTCATGGCGACCAATCCCTGCCGGATCTCTGTGTCTTCCGAAAGATAGGTAGTGACATCGTTTTCGATTTCTACCCAACTCATGGAGAATAGGCAAAACACCAAAGCGAATATGTACAGCAGGAAAAACAGTGTCCGCTTATCCACAACAAAAGTCGCAATTTTTTCAAATGCGTTACTGTTTGATTTTTTATGTGCCATAGGGCCTCCTTTAAATCATCGCACGATAATAAACCTATTCTATAACGATTTCTATTATAAGGTATTGTGGATTTGTAAACAAGTAAAAAATATTTAAAATGTGGCAAAAATAAGAGGGCATGCAGACGGTACGTCAGATTGAAGTCAACCGGAGCGGCATTTTCGGATGGGGCTTGCCGAATGATTGACAAAGCCGTGATTCTTTAGTAGAATAGCAGAAATTATCTGTAAGGAGGGATCCCGATGCCCATTCAGATCCCCAATGATCTGCCTGCCACTGCAACGCTGCAGCAGGAGAATATTTTTGTAATGACCGAGACCCGGGCAATCAGCCAGCGGATCCGTCCTTTGGAGATCGTTCTGCTGAACCTGATGCCTACCAAGGTGGCAACGGAGACACAGCTGACCCGCTTGCTGGGAAATACACCGCTGCAGGTCCATCTGGAACTGATGCACATGTCCTCCCATAAATCCAAGAATACCTCCCAGGAGCACCTGCTGACTTTCTACAAGAGCTTTGATGAACTGAAGCACCGTAAATTTGACGGAATGGTCATCACCGGCGCGCCGGTGGAAAATATGCCCTTTGAAGAGGTGGACTACTGGCAGGAACTGTGTGAGATCATGGAGTGGACCAAGACCAATGTCCATTCCACCTTCCATATCTGCTGGGGCGCCCAGGCTGGACTTTACTACCACTACGGTGTTAATAAGCAGCAAATGGCGCAAAAGCTCTTCGGTGTCTATCCCCATACGGCAGACTATAAGCGTTCCATTTTACTGCGGGGTTTTGACGATATTTTTTGGGTGCCCCATTCCCGGCATACTACCGTGCGGCGGGAAGATATTGAAGCAGTTCCTGATCTGCGCGTCATTGCGTCTTCCAAGGAGGCGGGCGTGTATGCCGCTATGACCAAGGGCGGCAGACAGATATTTGTTACCGGCCATTCGGAGTATGATGCCGATACGCTGCTGAAAGAATATATCCGGGATAAAAGCCAGGGCTTGCCCATCACTGTGCCGGAAAACTATTTTCCAGATGATGATCCCACCAAAGAACCGCTGGTTCGCTGGCGGGGACACGGCAATCTGTTGTTCTCCAACTGGCTCAACTATTTCGTCTATCAGACCACACCATACGACATCATGACCATCGGCAGCGGCGATAACACAATATAGGCGATTTTGCAGGTAAAAAACCTGGAAAAAATTCAAATAAAATCGAAAATAATGTTTGACAAACGGGGATTCGTCCTATATAATATCTAAGCATGACTGCGAAAGGGGGATACTATGCTTCTGGATCTATCGAAGATCATCGACACTCCGGGTGCATCGGTTCCTTTTTCGACCAGTGTGGATCTGAGTGATCTTCTGTACGGTACCTGTTACCCAGTGGATGAGCCGGTGCTGGCTTCCGGCACTGTACGCAATACTGCCGGTGTGCTGGTAATGACAGGTAGTCTTCACACCACAATTCACGGCGTGTGCGACCGCTGCGCCAGCGACTTCACATCCGATGTGGAATACCCCATCGATGTGGTGCTGGTAACAGAGCTGAGCAATGAAGAGAACGAAGATGAATGGGTATTCCCTTTGGAGGGAGACAGCGCCGATTTGGAAGACATCGTTCGTACGGTTTTTGTGCTGAACTTTGGTTCCAAGCTGCTGTGCAAGAGCGATTGCGCAGGTCTTTGCTGCCGCTGTGGCAAAAACCTCAACGACGGCCCTTGCAGTTGCCAGAAGGAGCTCGATCCCCGTTTTGCTGCTTTACGGCAGCTTCTCGATAAGTAATCTCAAGAATGTATGCTGTGAAAGCAGATTGACCAAGGAGGTGTCATCCATGGCTGTTCCTAAGTGTAAAGTGTCCAAGGCCCGCCGCGATAAGCGCCGTGGCTCCAACTGGAAGCT
>JAZNLC010000118.1:0-3488 GCA_045578895.1 Faecousia sp.
ACCGGAGTCTTGCCAAAACAGGCAGATGGTCACTGCCTGCGGCATCGGACAAAACTGCATAAGAATCACAGTCAAAGCCCTCGTGGGTCAGATAAATATGATCCAAGTCCATAGTGGGACCTTGGGAAGGCTGGGTCAGGAAGTTTCCGCTGAACAAATGATTGTCCACGCTACGCCTGTGCCTACTGCGGAGCCTGCCGAGGAAGAAGCACTCCCGGCAACTGAACCGGCAGCAGAAACCGAAACTGCTGAACATGAAGAACCCGAAGACATCCTTGCTCCCGACTTCCACGTTTACGACAAGGATGGTAATACCGTACATCTCAGTGATTTCTTCGGCAAGCCCATCGTGCTGAACTTCTGGGCAAGCTGGTGCGGACCGTGCCAGAGCGAGATGCCCGATTTCAATGAAAAGTACGCCGAGCTTGGCAATGACGTTCACTTCGTCATGGTCAATATGACCGACGGCGGACGCGAAACGGTTGAGACGGCTTCTGCCTTCATTGAAAAGAACGGCTACAATTTCCCGGTATTCTTTGATACCACGGGAGAGGCTGCTGCAACCTACGGCGCGTACTCTCTGCCCACGTCCTTCTTTATCAATGCAGAAGGTCATGTCATCGCGCAGGCTGTGGGCGCAATCGATGCCGCTACTCTTCAGCAGGGCATCGATATGATCACGAACTGAGAAAACTACGAATCCAACGTTTTAACGGAAGGAGATGAATGGAATCAATAAGAAACGGAAGAATGTACGAAACGGAGTTATCCTGCTGCTTGTTGTCCTGCTGGGTATAGGAGGCGCAGCTTTCATCAACAGAAACGACGAGCCGCAGCCTGTTCTGACACAGGCGCTGGCTGAAACCACAGAAAATGGATCGGAGGTCTTTACCATGGATTTTTCCAACGAACCTGAAAATGTGATCTACCTCGCAGGCGGATGCTTCTGGGGCATCGAGCACCTGATGGCGTCTATCCCCGGAGTGATCGATGCAGAAAGCGGCTATGCCAACGGCAGGAACCCCGAGGACGCCAACTATCAGACCATCTGCTCCAGGGATACCGGCTTCCGTGAGACTGTGCGCGTAGAATATGACCCCGGGCAAGTCAGCCTTGACGCGCTGCTGATGGCCTACTTCTATGTGATCGATCCAACGGTGCAGAACCGGCAGGGCAACGACATCGGCACTCAGTATCAGACCGGCGTGTATTACACCAATGATGCAGCAAAGGAAACCGTGGAACGCATCGCCGCTATCGAACGCAGCCGCAGTCCTGAATTCCATGTGGAGATTGGCCCGCTGCTGAACTACTATCCGGCGGAGGAATACCATCAGAATTACCTTGCCAATAATCCCTACGGCTACTGCCACATCCCGATGGAAGAAATCCGGCTGTTTTCCAGCCTGCGCATTGATCCGGGTGATTATCAGAAGCCCGCAGAGGAAGCCATCCGCGATAAGCTGACTGCCGAGCAGTATTACGTCACCCAGGAAAGCGGCACGGAATACGCCTTCCACAACGAATTCTGGAATCAGTTTGAAAAGGGGATCTACGTCGATATCGTCACCGGCGAGCCGCTGTTCTCCTCAACCGACAAGTTTGAGAGCAGCTGCGGCTGGCCTGCATTCTCAAAACCCATTGAGGAACCGTCCATTGTGGAAATCCTCGATACCAGCCACGGCATGATCCGTACCGAAGTACGCAGCCGGGCAGGTAATTCTCATCTGGGCCATGTATTTGAGAATGACCCGGAATCTCCCAACGGTGTGCGCTACTGCATCAACAGCGCGTCGCTGAGATTTATCCCCTATGCACACATGGAGGCGGAGGGATACGGGTATCTGAAGGATCTGTTTGATCAGTAAAAAACAGGTGCATTGCACCCATTCCTGCACCCAACCAGGTGCAACCGTCCCTTGTATCACAATCAACCGGATTAGCCAGAAGAACCAGTATTCGAAAGAAGCTGGTTCTTTTCATTTGCATCTTTGGTTGCAATAGATGCTTGCATCAGGTATAATACTCTCAGATCGATTATACCTTCTCCGCACTTACATCGTATCAACAGGCACAATAACGCAAGGAGGTTTCACCATGAAAAAAGATCCGCGCAAAAGCATTTCTTCCGGGCTGGAAATTCAGAGCAACGAACTGAACGATGATCAGTTGGATGAGGTAACCGGCGGAATATTGACTACTAGGATTGGCTCCAATTACCGCAGGTGCGGCGGCGAGCCTTCTCATATATATGTTGCACGCAAATCGGACGATGTGTGCCCCGTCTGTGGCGCGAAGGAATTCACCACTGTTTTGAGCGGCTGAATAAAGATACCTAACTGCATTTGAAAATGTGAGGTAAAAAATGAAGTGGGATCGGGAAAGATACATCGCGCATTCGCTCTTTGAAGATACCGGGCGTGAAATGTTTTGTGAACTATTTGGGCCCTTGCATGTATTGGAAACGGAATGGAGAATGCAGGGCGCTTCTGAAAAAGAAATAGGGATGTCTGCTTTTGATTGGGACTATGTTCCCACGGTTCATTTGGCCGGTGATACAGGGGCCAAAACGGATATCAAACCGCAAATCATCGAAGATACCCCAGAAATGACATTGGCGATAGATGCAATGGGACGGCACACCAAGCTGATCAAAAAAACCGCCACGATTGCTCTTCCTCTTGATTATCCGGTGACTACGCCTGATGACTGGGAAAAGATCAGGCAATGGTATAGCTTTACTGAAGACCGGGTAAACCGGGAAATGCTGATCGAACAAAAAAAGAAGTGGGAAAACGGGGCGCTTACGATTATAGGCATTCCCGGTGCATTTGACCAGCCGCGTCAGCTTCTTGGAGAAGCTGAACTTTGCATGGCGTGCTATGAAGAGCCGGAAATGCTGCATAATATGCTCGAAACTTTCGCGGATACGGCGGTTAAAGTGATCGAAAGAGTTGGAGAAATCGTGCCGATCGATTGCCTGTTTGTACACGAAGATATGGCGGGAAAGTCGGGCCCGCTTTTTGGGCCTGCGCAGGTTCACGAGTTCTTCAAGCCATATTACAGCCGGGTATGGGAAGCTGCCAAGGCATACGGAGCAAAGCTTTTTTCAATGGACAGCGATGGCGACATGTCTCCTATTTACGATGACCTGATCGAATGCGGGCTGAACTGCATCCATCCTCTTGAGCCTGTGGGAGGAAACGACATGGTTGAATTGCGGA
Organism: Faecousia sp.; assembly: GCA_045578895.1. GTDB lineage: Bacteria > Bacillota > Clostridia > Oscillospirales > Oscillospiraceae > Faecousia. Next base: position 3,225 of record JAZNLC010000118.1, read on the forward strand.
AAAAATATGGGAAAGCGCTTTGCTTCAAAGGCGGCATTGACAAGCATTCGCTCATCAAGGGAAAAGAAGCGGTGCGGAAGGAGCTGGAATACCGCCTTGCTCCTAATCTGATGGGCGGCGGAACGATTTTTGGATTGGATCACCGCATTCCTAACGGAGTGCATATTGATACATACCGTTATTACGTCAATCTCGGACGCGAAATGCTTGGCCTGGAGCCGATCTCCGACGAAGGTTGGGCGCGAATGGCTTTTTGATAAAATC
>JAZNLC010000119.1:0-1719 GCA_045578895.1 Faecousia sp.
GGTATTGCAAGAAGCACATACTATTACCACATCAAGCAGCAGGATAAGGATAAGTACGCAAGTGAAAAGGCAGATATTATAGATATCTTCAATAAGAACAAAGGCATTTACGGATACCGTAGAATTACGGAACAGCTCAAACAAAAAGGCTATTCCATAAACCACAAGACCGTATTAAAGTTAATGAAAAGCCTTGATTTACGAGGAAAACAGCGTAAAAACGGTAAATATCACTCTTACAAAGGTGAAGTCGGCAAGATTGCGGACAATATTTTAAAAAGAGATTTTACAGCCGAAAAGCCATTTGAAAAGCTAACAACAGATGTAACCGAATTTAAGGTTTGTAATGATAAAGTTTATCTGTCACCTGTGTTGGATTTGTACAACAGAGAAATTATATCTTACTCCATATCGCTAAGCCCAAACCTGCAGCAGGTCAGAGATATGCTTACCGGCTTGTTTGCGAAGCTGCCTGATACTGCAAGACCGATATTTCATTCAGATCAAGGCTGGCAATACCAGCATGCAGAATACCAAAGGTTGCTTGCTGCACACAACATTACTCAGAGTATGTCCAGAAAAGGTAACTGTATGGATAATGGAGCTATGGAGAATTTCTTTGGCAGACTAAAGGTTGAGATGTACTATGGCGAACAATTTGAGAGTGTAGAGGACTTTATCCAAGCTCTAGATGATTACATCTATTATTACAACAACGACCGAATATCTATAAAATTAAAAGGAATGAGTCCGGTGCAATACCGAACTCATTCACAAGCAAGTTAATATTAAATTTTTGTCTAAACTTTGGGGTTCACTTCATTTTTGTTATGACCCTTTTTTGTTCAGCTTTTCCTTTGTGCCGTCGGGACGGACAATGTAGGTGTTGTCCAAATGTCCGGTCAGACTTGCCTTGACAGAGTCAATGTAAATTCTGCGGAGCTTGTCCCGTTCTGCCAGTTCTTCCTCGTTCAGACCTTCTGCCTTTGCTTTGGCGGCCAGCTGGTTAATGCGCTTGATAACTTCATCCATATTCATAGTTTACACCTCATATATAGCGATTGATGGCGATGGAGATACGACCTTTCTTGGTCTGCCCACCCACATTGGTTAACTGAATTTTACCCAAGCCCCGGACAGCAATTTTTGCCCCCAGGGAAACAGACTTGTCCGGCTTTTCGCAGGGAAGACCGTCAATGGCTACTTTGCCCGCGGTAATATACCCGGCGGCTGCAGTTCGGCTCACCCGAAAGCCTGCGGAAATAATGCTATCCAGCCGCAGAGAAGATACGGTATCCCGAATTTCCTTGGTTTCCGGTTGCAGGATGGCGGCTTCTTTCAGGGGAATCCTCTGCACGCGGAGCTTGGTCCGTCCGGCAGAGGTGAAATTCTGCTCAACATAGGGGGCGATTTCACCCATGACAAAGAAATCGCAAGTTCCCTTTCCTACGCAAATATCACCCACAGTTTCTCTGGCAATTCCGGCACCCATCAGCGCGCCGAGGAAATCCCGATGGGTAGGCGTGTCACCCTCATAAAAGCTTGCCCGCAGGCAGACCACAGCGGAATCTTCTTCAAACAAGGCATTCTCATCCAGATAGTCCGGCAGATACACTAGCATCTTCCGTTCCGCATCCGGGTAGCCGCCAAAGGCGTGTAGTCCATCAACTTGCCCGAACAGATAATTTGCCATATCCAATTCCCGCAGAGAGAGAAACC
>JAZNLC010000120.1:0-2675 GCA_045578895.1 Faecousia sp.
CCTTGATGGTGATAGCGTTCTCCCGCAGCGCCTGTTCCGCCGTAGCCGTATCAATGCGGAAGCACTCGTGGATACGCAGACCGGCATAGCGGGCCAGATAGAGAGCCAGGATGTAGTCCCAACGGTCAGCGCCCATGGCCCGGCCCAGCATCTTATTGAACTCCACATTGCTCCAGGTGCGATCCGTGCCGCCGAAGCAGAGCTGTTCCAACTCCGCCGCCAATTTGTCATTGTCCGGCAGGCGATATTTAGGATTGCTCATTTTGTCATGGAAAAAGCGGATGGCGGAGAGGTCGGTCTTGATGGTGCTGGCAGATTTGTCATTCTCCTGCATCCAGAGAACATAGGAGGTCAAATGCTTGCCGCTGATATTGGTCAGCTTCTGGAGGTGATACTCGTCAGCCAGATATGCGCAGAACCGTTTCATGGCCTGATAGTACCGATTTTTGGTGCGGAAGCTGCCCTGACGGTTATGCCGTGCCAGCTTATTCAACTGGTCAACAAGGGACATAAAAATGCCCTTGTTCTGAATTTTCATAGTCATATATAAAATCTCCTTATCGATCACAGTTCGTTCAGATGGGCGCAGTTCACCCATTGGCAAATTCGTCCGTTTCCGCCTGATTTCCAAGGAAACATCCAACATTCCAACCACTTGCTGGAACGGGAAACCCTTGCGGCAGAGCGACTTCAAGTTGCGAAGCAGCGCACTCACGGAAGCCTGTCTCTCTTTGATTTTGAACCAGGTCAGTACGAACGCAGTACGGAGGCAATGACCTCTGTGCCAATGCACAACTGCTGACACAACCGCTGAACTCGGCTGCAGTTGGGGACAAAATGTCACCGACCGCCTGTGTCGTTTGATCCGTCCGGCTGCGGATCGGGAGCTGCTGTTCCTGCGCTGCCGGGGCCACGCTGTCACCGTGGCGCACAGGTCGGGAGCTTGCCAAACTCCCTTGACGGTTTCTCTGCCGTACCGTCCAACGGCGTCTCCTTTGTTTTATGATCGATAAGTCTTAGTCATTTTCGGCATTCCTGCCGCGCCGTGGTTGGCATCCCACAGCAATCCATTTTAAAATCTATATAAAAAGACACGGAAAGAGGCGGCATTTCAAAGGGTTGCCGTCATACTTTTCGTGTCTTGATTCTTCGGGGCTATTCAATTTCTGCTGCGCCGTGACTGGCACAGTCTTCTTTTTCGTTCTAGGTCTTTTTGAGGAGACGGGTGGGCGCACTTTCCCCCTCCCCGTCGCTGTTCCTCCCTAACTTACTCCGCCCTAACTTACTTCGCCCTAAATACGGGTTCAGTTTATCAAAATTACGCAGGTTTGGATACTTGCACATTTTGCATAGTGCGTGCGTTGGATTTTGAACCACTGCCCGAAATACAATATCAGCTTAGCAAAATAAGGCTTGGCTGTATAGTTGGAGTTTTTCCATAGTGGCACAAGATACCGCCTTGCAGCAGCTCACATCTTAATAAGCTCCCAATGGGGAGAATAAATCTAATAAAGCACAGCATCAGAATACACCGATTCAGGCATATCGAAAACAATACCTGAATCTGCTTTCCTGACGAAAAATACACACGATTCCTGCGGGAACCGTAACTGCCGCTGCTATTCGCGTTGGCTCACTGCTTAACAAGGCCCGTTCCGGGGAAGTTGATCTAATAAGTACGGTGTCAGTTTATCATGCCGGATGAAAGGTGTAAATGATACCTAAATCCACTCCAGTTGCTGCAAATTGCTTTCCGGTACGAACGACGGTTACGTTATGCGACGACTTAGGTGAACCCTTGTCGGAGCCGGATTACATTACAGATGCGTTGTGCGTAATATATAATGCTGCCAGTAGAAATTGTTTTATAAACGAAAAGATAGTCCCTGCGCCATTGACGCAGGGACTTGATTTTTTCCAGACTCTTCGCCTGTTGTTCCAGCATCAGCGTTTTTGTTTAGCGCCAATGGGGGACGTCGGGCCGCAGAGCAGGATACTGCTCCATCACCCAGCGAAGAAGCTGAAGCTCACTCTGAAACTGATAGGTTGTTCCGTTTGCCTCTACCACTCCCTGCCAGGTGGCATCATGGACAGAGGTGATATGGACATGGAAGGAAGCGATCTCTTCCACCGGAGGCATATTGCATCCCTGTTCCATTTTCACCACATGTACCTCCTTAATTGAAATAACTTGCCAGATCGGGCAGTTCCTTGGTATGGTCTACGATGACCGTACCCTCGGAGAAGGAAACACTCAAATAGGTATTGCCGTCATAGGCCCACCAGCCGTTCATGTCCAGCATATCCTGTTCACTCATACCGAAGTCGTAGAAGTCCTGATATTCAAAGCCATCGCCTTTCAGATCCTCAATCCAGCCCAGCATCTCCTCCAGCGTAGTTCCGGAGATCTCGGTGCGGTAGGATGCGGTAGCGGTGGCCGTTCCGCCGGGGTATTCCCGCAGAGTCTTGGGCCAGCCGTCGTTGGCTGCTTCCGCATCCTTATTGGCCTGGATCGCCCCGTCGATGAGGCCGTTAGAGCCGCTTTCCTCGCCGGTCACACCGCCCAGCCCCTCCAACATCTTGTTGAGCTCCTCCAGCTCCTCGATGTTCTGGTTGGTGGGGCCGTCATCGCCGGACAGGCCATTCACGATGCCCAGCAGACCGTTCAAACCGCC
>JAZNLC010000121.1:0-2889 GCA_045578895.1 Faecousia sp.
AAAGGGGGCTGGCAAAAATCTTTGATTTTTGACTGGGGGATTCCATGCTGCAAAGCAGCATATCGCCCTACGGGCGATGAATCCCTCCACCGCTTACGCGGTCCCCCTCCCTTTGACAAGGGAGGCTTTGCACCGCTAAACGATCATTTAGCGTGGTAAGGGATATAACGTAAAATGAAAACGGGCCGCTTATGCGGCCCGTTTTTGCTGTATTAGGATTAGATGGCGATGCCGGCAAGATCCAGAATCTTGGGAACGTTCTTTTCTGCGCCGATGGCCATGATATGTACGCCGTCGCACAGCTTCTGATCCTTAATCTGAGCGATCATTTCAGCAGCCATTTCCATGCCGACCTTTGCGGGCAGACCCTTGACACCCTTTTCCTTGCCCTCAGCAGCGGCAGCGGCCAGACGGTCGATCATGTGCTGGGGAACATCAATGCCGGGAACGTTGGCATTCATGAACTTTGCCATACCGGCAGCCTTCAGAGGAATGATGCCGGCCATGATGTGGGTCTTGATGCCAGCCTTATCCACTTCATCCATGAAGCGCTTGAAGGAATCCAGATCGAAGATGCCCTGGGTCTGAATGTACTCAGCGCCGGACTCTACCTTCTGACGCAGCTTGTTGATCTGCAGGAAGATGGGATCGTAAACGGGGGTAACGGAAGCACCCTTGTAGAACTTGGGAGTAGCGGACTTGTCGATGATCTCACCGGTTTCCTTGTCAACTACGTTGCCAGCCAGGGGGTTGCCGCCGCAGTCGCGGCCGGTCTCTTCCATCTTGCTCAGCATTCTCAGAATGCCGACGGAATCCAGGTCGTAAACGGGCTTTGCGTCTTTGCAGTCACCACCGGCGCAAACGGGGTGGTCACCGGTCAGAGCCAGCATGGAGTCGATGCCGAAGGCATAAGCAGCCAGAGCGTCGCCCATCAGAGCCATACGGTTGCGGTCACGGCCGGTCATCTGCAGGATGGGCTCGCAACCTGCCTGCTTCAGCTTAATGCACAGGCCCAGGCCGGTGGCCTTCAGGCATGCACTCTGCATATCGGTAACATTGATGCCGTGAACCTTGCCCTTCAGCAGTTCAGCAGCTTCCATCTGCTCGGAAAAATCGCAACCCTTAGGGGGTGCCATTTCAGCGGTAATACCAAACTTACCGGCATCCAGTGCTTCTTTCAACAAACTCATTATTTCTTCCCCCTCAAGCTGATGGTTCTGGGATAGGCAAAGTTGCCATAACCCTTAGCGTCTCTGGTCAGTTCGATCTTCTCGACTTCGTTGGTAGCCTGCAAACGCTTGTAGATCTCGATCCATGCGCAGGGATTTTCGGGATTGACTTCGCACTTACCGTTCTTCTGACCGCCGCAGGGGCCGTTCATCAGGCTCTTGGCGCACTGGGTGATGGGGCAGATACCGCCGGTCTTGCCCAGGACGCAGTCGCCGCAGAAACGGCAGGACTCTTCCCAAACACCGAAGCGGACAGCTTCGCCCAGGTACATGGTGTTGTTGGAGGGATAAACGGGCTTGTCGCCGGCGTTCTTGGCAACGCACTGTACACCGTCACCGCAGGACATGCAGATAACGCAGTCGGGGTTAGCGGCATTGATAGCCTTCATCTTGCCCTTAACACCCAGGTTCATGCAGCAGTAGTCGCAGATGGTGGTAGCGACGACCTTCTTGCCGGCAGCTTCCAGAATCTTGGTCAGTTCGTCGATCTGGGGCTGACCGCCGGTCTGGCAGGCAGTGGCGCAGCTGTTGCAGCCAACCAGGGCAACAGTCTTGGCACCTTCGACCATAGCCAGGACTTCTTCAATGGGTTTCTTCTGTGTAATGATCATGTACAACTTCTCCTTCTGTGTTAGATAAAAGAATTTGCGGATAGAGCGGGCATCCGCCCGTCAGTATATCGATAATATTATATCGCATCTGCTTCAAAAATCAATAGCGGGGGGAAGATTTACCCAAGGTTTTTCTCAATATATGCCATCAGGTCGGCAATATCTCCATGGGGGTACTGAGAAATGTCCTTGTTGTCTTTATTAATCAGGTCGGCAGGCAGCAAAAATACATCCATTCCCACTTCCTGGGCAACCATATCCTCCCGCACATCGTTACCCACCATCAGGCATTCTTCGGCAGGAAGATCCAACTTTTGCAGGATCTCCCGGTAGTAATGGGGGTTAGGCTTGCAGTAGTGGGAATCTTCGTAGGTGGTGATAAAGTCGAAATCCTCCGGCGCAAGGCCCGCCCAGCGGATGCGGCTTTCTGTGGCGATCCGGGGGTACAGGGGGCTGGTAGCAAGAATCACACGCAGACCCTTTTCCCGGCAAAAGCGGACTGCCGTTTTTGCTTCCGGCAAAAAACCACATACAGACCGCACTTGCTGAAACTCATTGCGGTAGAAATCCTCCAAAAGAGGGCGGGAAGAGACGGCATCCACGTTGCCCATGATGCGACGGTGGGATTCCCAAAAGGCTTTCTCATTGGTCATGCTGCCATCATTTTGCACCATAGCTTCTACGGCGCATTGAATGGAGGCGGTGACTTTTTTGGGATCATATCCGTGAGCGATCATCTTTTGCGTCAACAGCTGAAAGTATTTGCCGAGATAGACATCCAGGTCCATGGGCAGCAATGTGCCGTCCAGGTCAAACATAACGGTGGTAATTGCCATATTGTCACCTCGCGGAAAGATTACCCCCAGGCACGCTGTGTCTGGGGGTATCGATTATTGGGAAATACCTACAGCTTGGTTAAACAACTGTAGGGTATCTGGGAAGCGGTCATCCACTTCCTTGCAGCCGAACACACCTACGATCAAGGTGCGTCCTTTGTATTCAAAGGCGGAGAGCAGACAGCTGCCTGCCATGGGGGTCTGTCCGGTTTT
>JAZNLC010000122.1:0-12246 GCA_045578895.1 Faecousia sp.
GCCAACGCGCAGCGAACTGCCCGGAAAGTGAAAGGACCGATGTGGTCCATTCCCACGCTTTGATAAATAAAGGCTGTGCCCCAAATTAATGTTGCAAAGAGCAGACTTGCGCTGCCTTTGATCTTGTTATTCATAATGATCACCGCATGACAGTTTAACACATCAGCTTTGTCTTTTCAATTGCAATTTATAAAACCTGTGGTATAATGAGAAAAAATTGTACTTCAGGAGGAAAACATATGGAACAAACCAATCAGATCCGCAAGCGCTCTGAGATCCCGGTAGAGGATACCTGGGCAACCGAAGACCTGTTCGTCAATGACGAAGCCTGGGAGCAGGAACTGGCTACCGTCAGTGCTGATAAAGAAAAGCTGCAGTCCTTTGCAGGCCGTCTGGCAGAAAGCGCAGATGTGCTGTATGAGTACCTGACCTTTATGGAGGCGCTGGATGAGAAGATCTCCCTGCTGGCCAGCTACTGCATGCGCAAGGGCGACGAAGATACCCGTAATCCTGTTTACCAGGCTTTGGGCGGAAAATTCCGTGGTATTATGGTCACTTTGGGCGCCGCAGGCAGCTTTGAGACACCTGAAATCATGGCAATCTCCGATGAGACACTGGATGGTTTCTATGCCGCACAGCCCGGCCTGGAGCGCTACCGCCGCTATCTGACCAATATGCGCCGCCGTAAGGCACACACACTGTCCGCCGCCGAAGAAAAGCTGCTGGCTGCCGCCGGCGAGATCTCTGGCACCGCCAGCGACGCGTTCGGCAAGTTCTCCAATGCAGACATGACTTTCCCCGATGCGTTGGACAGCGAAGGCAATCCTCATCCCGTCAGCCAGGGAACGTTCGTTCTGTGCGAAGAAAGCTCCGACCGTGTGCTGCGTAAGAATGCCTACGAGAATCTGTACCGCACCTATGGCAAGTTTAAGAATACCGCTGCCGCTCTGCTGAACGGCCAGAACAAGCAGCTGAAGTATTTTGCTGAGGCCCGGAAGTACCCCAATGCCTTTGAGGCATCTTTGGACCGCACCAATGTGCCTACTTCCGTATACCTGAATTTGATCGAAGCTGTCCATCAGAATATGGACAAGATGCACCGCTATGTCCGTCTGCGCAAGAAGCTGCTGGGTGTGGATGAATTGCACTTCTACGATGTCTATACCTCTTTGGTGGACGGCGTGGATAAGTATATTCCTATCGAAGAGGCCAAGCAGACTGTTTACGATGCTTTGGCTCCTTTGGGCGAAGACTACCGCAAGATCCTGAAGGAAGGTTTTGAAAACCGCTGGATCGATGTTTATCAGAACGAAGGTAAGCGCAGCGGTGCATATTCTGCCGGTGCTGCTGTCCATCCCTTCGTGCTGCTCAACTACACCGGCACTTTGGACAGCCAGTTTACCCTGGCCCATGAGATGGGACATGCGCTGCATTCCTATCTGTCTCATAAGCATCAGAATCCCATTGATGCAGACTATGTGATCTTTGTTGCGGAAGTGGCTTCCACCTGTAACGAGGCTCTGCTGATGGAATACCTGCTCGGTAAAACCACCGATAAGAAGGAGCGTGCATACCTCATTAACCACTTCCTGGATCAGTTCAAGGGCACGCTGTACCGCCAGACCATGTTTGCTGAGTTCGAACTGAATATCGGTCGTATGGTCAGTGAGGGTAAGACCCTGACTGCTGAGGTGCTGTGCGCGGAGTACCGCCGCCTGAATGAGCTGTACTTCGGACCTGATATGATCGTTGACGACGAGATCGCCATGGAGTGGGCAAGAATTCCTCACTTCTACTACAATTACTATGTCTTCCAGTATGCTACCGGTTATTCTGCTGCCATTGCGCTGTCCCGCAAGATCCTGGCTGAGGGTGAAAGCGCTGTGAAGGATTATATCGGCTTCCTGTCCGGCGGCTGCTCCAAGAGCCCCATTGATCTGCTGAAGGGTGCAGGTGTGGATATGACCGGTCCCGAACCCGTCAACGAGGCGCTGCAGCTGTTTGGCCATCTGTTGGATGAGATGGAAGAACTGATGAGCGAACTGTAATGAAAGAAGTTTATTTACCGACGCTCCACTGGTTTGCAATGACTAATCCTTTTACCGGCTCCTGCGGAGATTTTCGATTCAAGGCAGAACCCAAGGTGGTTATGGCAACACCCAAGGAAGTGGACTTTCAGCAGAGCACCATCTTCTGCCAGTATTGGCACGGCCCTTTCTGCTACGAGAAAAGTGAGATGGAGGGGGAAGAGACATTCCCCCTCACCGAAGAGGGAAGAGCAGCCATGAAAGCATGGCTGGAATCACATATTTAGCGAAATCGGGTGAAAGAAGTGCGTTTCCAAGGAAAGTCTGTGAAAGAGATCGTCGCCTATTTTGACGGGTTGTCTGTGAAGCCCTTTGACCCTGCGTTTGGTGGAGCAGGAGAACTTGCTCCGATTGCTGATATCCTGGAACTGAATCGGGATATGGAGCCATTTGTGATCCAGGCGTCTGGAACTGAAACACCGTTTTTGGGTAGAGGTATCCATGAACCGCTGCAGTTCGTGCATTTTTCCGATGTTCACGCGGTGCTGGAGCTGTGGGACCGGATGGTGCGCTATATCAATCATTACAGCAATTATATTGCATTCGCACTGCATACGGGAGATTACTGCGGCGACAATCAGGAGCAATACCGGGATTTTTATACAGAGGGAACTCCCTGCGCAAAACCGATTTTGAACTGTGTCGGCAACCATGATACCATTACCGGGCCTGCCTGGAACAAAACGGAAAAGAAGGAAGCCTGGAAACGACTGTTTCACAGCACGGAAGATTGGAACGCAAATTTTTTGGATTGCCCCTTTTCTATGTCGTACTATCGGGATTTTCCGGATTCCAATATCCGCCTTGTTGTGCTGGATCAGTATTATGATATAGTTCTCCAGCAGAAATGGCTGCGGGAAATCCTGGAGGATGCGCAGCAAAAAGGCCTTTGGGTGATGACTGCCATGCACGAACCGTCTGCGGAGATTACGCGGCCGATGGATGTGACATTCCAAACACTGACCAAATTTCCTTCTTTGCCGGAAAGCGCGTTTGAGTCGATCCTTGCCGATTTCGCTGCAGGGGGAGGCAGATTTATCTGCAATCTCTGCGGGCATGAGCATCATGACCTGTTCGGCTACACGGAAAAAGGTGTGCTGAGTGTGGCTGTGGAATGCGCCTGCGACTGGGCAGGTTGGTGTGACGGAAAGCGTGTTCGCGGAACAAGAACTTACGATTGTTTCAATGTGGTCAGCGTGGATGTGGACCTTGGAATTTTAAAGCTGGTTCGCATTGGCAACAATGCGGATTATTACCTGCGGCAAAAACATGTGCTGTGCTATGATTACCAAAATCAAAAGGTTATTTTTAACGGATAAACCAATGGTTTTTTAGAAAAAACCGTAATTTTCATTGACATTTTTGGGATTTGTGGTAATATAAGTGGGCATGAATTTGCCCTTTATATGAAAAGACTATGCGAAAGCCAAACAGCCGGAAGGTAAGAAAGCGAGAGGGGAATGGTGAAAGCCCTCTGCCGGAAATCTGTAAGCCACTTTTTGCGTTGCCCGGGATGACCGGGACGGGCGCTCCCGTTACAGAGCAGCTAAGAGGTCGCTTATGCGGCGAATTAGGGTGGTACCGCGATTTTAAGTCGCCCCTATCTGTTGGGGGCGACTTTTTGTATTTATTTTGATTTTAAAATGGAGGTAATCCTATGGATCCCAAACCCTTTGGCGTAAACGAATTACGCGAAATGTTTCTGAAGTTCTTTGAGAGCAAGAACCATCTGCGTCTTCCCAGCTTCTCTCTGATTCCTCAGAACGATCAGTCTCTGCTGCTGATCAACTCCGGCATGGCGGGCATGAAGCCCTACTTCAAGGGTGAAGTCGAGCCTCCCCGCCGCCGTGTCTGCACCTGCCAGAAGTGCATCCGTACCGGTGATATCGAAAACATCGGTAAGACCGCCCGCCATGGCACTTACTTTGAAATGCTGGGCAACTTCTCTTTTGGCGACTACTTCAAGCGCGAGTCTTTGAAGTGGAGCTGGGAATTCCTGACCAGCCCCGAGTGGGTCGGCCTGGATCCCGAGCGTATGTATCCCACTGTTTATGAACACGACGATGAAGCCTGGGATATCTGGACCAAGGAGATCGGCGTTCCTGAAGAGCGGATGACCCGCTTGGGCAAGAAGGACAACTTCTGGGAGCACGGCGCAGGTCCCTGCGGTCCTTGCAGCGAGATCCACTACGACCGCGGCGAGCAGTATGGCTGCGGCAAGCCCGGCTGCCGTCCCGGCTGCGATTGCGACCGATTCATGGAAGTTTGGAACAATGTGTTCTCCCAGTTTGACAACGACGGTCAGGGCAACTACACCGAGCTGGCTCAGAAGAATATCGACACCGGCATGGGCCTGGAGCGTTTGGCAGTTGTCTGCCAGGGCGTGAACAGCCTGTTCGATGTGGATACCGTTATGAACATCACCAATCATGTGACCCGGATCACCGGCGCTTCCTACGGCCAGAGCTTTAAGACCGATGTTAGCCTGCGTGTTATCACCGACCATGTCCGTGCTTCCACCTTCATGATCGCTGACGGTGTACTGCCTTCCAATGAAGGCCGTGGCTATGTGCTGCGCCGCCTGCTGCGCCGTGCAGCCCGTCATGGTAAGCTCCTGGGTGTCAACAAGCCTTTCCTGTTCGAGGTCGTCGGTACTGTTATCAAGGAGAACGAGACCCACTATAGCTACCTGCGTGAGCGCGCCGAGTATATCACCCGCATCGTCAAGATCGAGGAAGAGAATTTTGCCCGTACCATCGACACCGGCATGCGTATCTTCTCCGAGAAGATGGCTGCGCATAAGGAAAATGGTGAGACCGTATTTTCCGGTGCGGACGCATTCCTGCTGGCAGATACCTATGGTTTCCCCATCGACCTGACCGCGGAAATGCTGGAAGACGAGGGCATGACCGTGGATATGGAGAAGTATGTGGAATGCCGCGAGGAGCAGCGCGTCCGCGCCCGTGAGGCCCGCAAGGCTTTGGGCGATCTTGGCTGGGCCGGTATCGACCTGGGCCTGGATACGACTCCTACCACCTTCCTGGGCTACGATCACTATAACAGCGAAGCTAAGGTCCTGGCTGTCTGTGTAGGTGAAGAAGTGACCGGTTCCATCACCGGCGGTGAAAGCGGCATCATCGTTTTGGACAGAACACCCTTCTATGCAGAAATGGGCGGCCAGGTTGCCGACCACGGTGTGATCCTGGTTGGCGACAGCCGTTTTGAAGTTACCAATGTCCTGAAGGACAAGGGCGGCAAGTACCTGCACCACGGCAAGATGGTCAGCGGTACTGTCAAGGTCGATGACATTGTTTGCGCTGCTATCGATGTTGAGCGCCGTAAGGCGATCATGCGTGCTCACTCCGCTACCCACCTGCTGCAGAAGGCACTGACCTCTGTGCTTGGTGACCATGTCCACCAGGCAGGCTCTCTGGTTGAGCCCGACCATCTGCGTTTTGACTTTACCCACTACTCCGCTATGACACCTGAGGAGATGGCAAAGGTGGATGCCATTGTCCAGGCTGCCGTTTTGGAAGGCTATGAGATCGATGTCCGTGAGATGTCCATCGACAAGGCTAAGGAAATCGGCGCAACCGCACTGTTCAGCGAGAAGTACGGCGATACCGTACGTGTTGTCAATATGGGCAACTACTCCATCGAACTGTGCGGCGGTACCCACCTGGATAACACCGCTAAGGTCGGTCCCTTCCGTATTGAGAGCGAGGGTAGTGTCGCTTCCGGTGTTCGGCGTATTGAGGCGATTACCGGTAAGGCATGCCTGGAAGATATGCAGAAGAACCGGGAATTGATCTACAGCACCTGCGCGCAGCTGAAGGTCAAGCCTTCCGAATTGGAAGACAAGATCCATGCGCAGGTAGAAGAGATCAAGGGTCTGAAGCGTGCCATTGAGACCTTCAAGGCAAGAGAGACCGCCGGCGAAACTGATCGTTTCCTGTATGGCGCCCGCACCATCGGTGGCATGCATGTGATTACCGCTACTGTGCCCGATGCGGATGCCAACAAGCTGCGCCAGATGGGCGACCTGCTGCGTGACAAGGACGCATCCGTTGTGGCTGTGCTGTCTGCTGTCAACGGCGACAAGCTGACCTTCCTGGCTGCCTGCGGCAAGGAAGCAGTTGCCAAGGGCATCAAGGCCGGTGATTTGGTGAAGCTGGTGTGCACTACCTGCGGCGGCAGCGGCGGCGGTAAGCCCGACAGTGCCATGGGCGGCGGTAAGGATATCAACAAGCTGGATGACGCCCTGGCAAAAGTTGACGATTTTGTTGCGTCTAAGCTGAACTAATGACAAAGGGACACCGTTAAGGGCGGCCTCACATAGGGGTTTATACGCTCCAAATCGGATCTTTTTCCCCAATACTGCGGCAAAATGCCACGGCAGGCGTTAGCCTTGCCGTGGCATTTTATCTTGTCTTGTGCAAAAATCTCCCGTTTTGGAGTGCTTCGCAGTTTTGAATAGAAGATTTTTCTTCACAGCCGTCACCGGTGACCGCGTGAATACTGGATGTGTTCCAAGGGAGACGGGGAGCGGCTGTGGAGGAAAAGATTGATTCAAAACCGTGTAAATCCCTATGTGAGGCCACCCGAAGCGGCGTCTCTATTTCTTAAAAGGAGGGCTGCGCAGTGAGAAAGCTGATGTGGTTCACGATAGGTTTCTGCGCAGCCTGCGCTGCCGGCATGTATCGTCTTTTCAGTTTGCTGCTTCCAATGGCCGGTGTATTCTTTTTGACATTGGGCGTTGTCCTGTTGCTGCTTCGAAAGAAAAATTGGGTGCGGGTCATGGGTGTCACATGCTTAGGATTGGCTGTAGGATTGTTTTGGTGTGGTATCTACCATACGGTATATTTGCGACCTGCAAAAGCTTTGGATGGAGAGACGGTATCTGTTACAATAGAAGCTGAGGATTTTTCCTTCAATAGCGATTACGGCATCACTGCAGACGGTGTGACGGAAATCAATGGTATACACTACCACGTACGCATGTATTTGAACCGAAAGAAACCATTGAAACCGGGAGACCAGGTAACAGGCAATTTCCGCCTGCGCTATACGGCACCTGGCGGCCAAGAAGATCCTACGCACCACAGCGGCAACGGTATTTTACTGCTTGCGTATCCAAGGGGAGAACATCTGGTAAATGAATCTACCAGCGTTGCTGTCCGGCACATACCCGCTTATCTGCGGCAATACTTACTAGATTTGATTGGACAATTGTTCCGTGTGGATACTGCCCCTTTTGCCAAAGCGCTTCTCTTGGGAGATACTTCTGAACTGGACTATGAAACAGAATCAGATCTGTCTGCCAGCGGTATCCGCCATGTTGCTGCAGTATCCGGCCTGCATGTTTCGATCTTGTTTTCGATGGTGTATCTCTTTTCCGGAAAGAGAAGGGGACTAACTGTTGCACTGGGAATTCCTGTTTTGGTTTTGTTTGCGGCAATGGCTGGATTTTCACCATCCATTGTCCGGGCAAGCCTTATGCAGCTGCTGATGCTGCTGGCGCTGCTGGTGAAGCGGGAGTATGATCCACCCACGGCCCTGTCCTTCGCGGTGTTGGCAATGCTGATGTTGAATCCAATAACAATCACATCAGCTGGCTTCCAACTGAGTGTAGCCAGCGTTGCCGGAATCTTTTTGTTTTGTGGAAGGATCAGCGAATGGCTGCTTGCGCCCAACCGGCTCGGAAGATGGAAGCGTAATTTACACCTTTGGAAATTCCTGACGAAAGCGGCAGCTTCTGTCTCGGTTTCTGTCAGCGCGTTGATCATGACCACACCACTTACGGCATGGTACTTTGGAAGTGTCAGTTTGTTGAGTGCGGTAACGAACCTGCTGTGTCTGTGGGTCGTGACAATCATTTTCTGCGGTTTGATCGTTGCCTGCGTTTTCGCGCTTATTTGGCTGCCCTTGGGGCAACTGTTGGCATGGGGATTGGGATGGCTGATCCGCTATGTTCTTTGGATTGCGAAAACAGTAGCGGCGATCCCGATATGTGCTGTTTATACGGTGAGTCCCTATATGACAGCATGGATCATTTTTTGCTATCTTTTGCTGCTGGTGTTTCTGCTCAGCAAGTATAAACAGCCGGTTGTTTTGTGCTGCTGTACTGCCATTGCTCTATGCATTGCGATACTGGCCTCCTGGGCAGAACCGCTGTTGGATGATTACCGTGTGACAGTGCTGGATGTGGGTCAGGGGCAATGTGTGCTTTTGCAGAGCAGAGGGAAAACCTATATGGTCGATTGCGGCGGCAGCTACGATGCGGATGCTGCGGATACGGCTGCGGCCATGCTGCTGTCGCAAGGAATCGACAGATTGGACGGATTGATTCTGACCCACTATGATAAAGACCATGTGGGCGCGGCGGGATACTTACTGTATCGTGTGGGTGCCGATGCCGTGATCCTGCCGGAGGGCAAGGGTGCTGAGGATTGGGATGCAGTTCTGTTGAAACACCATGACGGTGAAGTGCTGCGGGGAGAAGAGAATATTCAGATCACTTGGGAGGATGCAGCCATCACGGTATATTCCTCCTGGACAACAGAAAGCAGCAATGAAAGCAGCTTGTGTGTCTTGTTTCAAACGGAAAAATGTGCTATACTCATAACCGGAGACCGTAGTACGGTGGGAGAAGAAGTGCTGTTAAAGACAGCGACACTTCCGCAGTTGGATGCTTTGGTCTTAGGTCACCACGGTGCGTCCAGCTCCACCGGAGAGGCCCTTTTAAATGCCACAAGACCAAAGACGGCACTGATCTCTGTTGGAGAAGGGAACGCCTACGGGCATCCTTCTCCCAAGGTGTTGGATCGGCTGGCTGCTATTGGCTGCCGGATCCGACGCACAGATTTGGAAGGAACAATTATTTTCAGGGGGTGAAAACCATGGCAAAGCAGGCAGAAAAACCGAACAATCTGCAGCAGCTGAAGCTGGATATCCGCAATAAACAGTGTCAGAGGCTGTACTTTTTCCATGGTGAGGAAACCTTTCTGCTGCATCATTACCTGGAGCAGCTGAAGAGACTCCTGCTGGACGAACTGACAGAGTCCTTTAACTTCCATAAGCTGAATAACGAAACTTTTGACATCCAATCCTTTGCTGACAGTGTGGAGAATCTGCCTATGATGGCAGAGAATACCTTTGTGTGGGTGGATGAAATCGATATTTTTAAAATGAACGAGGCAGACCGGGAAAAGATGATAGAGATATTATCCGATATTCCCGATTACTGCACCGTTGTGTTTACCTATGTTACCACTGCATGGAAGCCGGATAAACGGCTGAAAAAACTGTGGGACGCTGTGGAGAAAAATGGCACCATCGTGGAATTTGTCAAGCAGGAGCCACGGGATCTGATTCCCTGGGTTGTGCGGCATTTTGCTTCCCGGAAGAAGCAGATATCCAACGATCTTTGCGCTTACCTGATCGATATCACCGGCGGAACCATGACGGCGCTCAGCGGAGAAATCGCAAAGATCGCGGCCTACTCCGGTGCTGATACCATCAAGAAAAGCGATATCGATGCCGTAACGGAGCCGGTACTGGATGCCGTAGTCTTTCAAATGACGGATTTGCTCAGCGAGGGGGAATACGGTTCTGCACTGCTGAAGCTGCACCAGCTGCTGAAAATGCAGCAGGACCCACTGTCCATTTTGGGCGCTGTAGGCAGCCATTTCCGGCGTTTGTCCGCAGCCCGCATTTTGTTGGACAATGGCAAAGGCTCTTCTGAACTGATGCGCCTTTGTGGTATGGGCGATTACCCCGCGAGAAAGACCATATCCGCAGCCGGCAAATTCTCATCCCGGTTCTATGCTAAAGCGGCAGAACTGGTACTGGAGACGGATAATCAGATTAAAACCTCGTTTGATGAACCGGACCGGCTGTTGGAGCTGCTGATTTTGCGGCTGTCTCAGGAGGCGCGCAATGGTTAGAATCAAAGAAGCGATCCTGGTGGAAGGCCGTTATGATAAAAATACCCTGTCTCAAATCGTAGATGCGCCGATTTTGGAATCCAACGGTTTTGGTATCTTTAAAGATAAACAGCAGATGAGCCTTCTGCGTAAGGTGGCCGAGACGCGTGGCCTGATCGTATTTACAGATTCCGACGGTGCTGGTTTTGTGATCCGCAATCATGTAAAAAGTGCCATTCCGGCAAAATATTTGAAGCATGCCTATATCCCTGATATATACGGCAAGGAGCACCGTAAGGATAAAGCCGGTAAAGAGGGAAAACTGGGTGTGGAAGGAATGCGCCCGGAGATCATTTTGGCTGCACTGCAGCGCTGTGGCGCCACCATAGAGGGTGAATCTGTGTGCACCGTAAATATGATTACCAAGCAGGATATGATGGACCTTGGCCTTTCCGGCGGCACGGACAGCAGTGCAAAACGCCTTGCGCTGCTGAAAAAGCTGTCTCTGCCGGAACGAATGAGCGCCAACGCCATGCTGCAGGCGCTGAATCTGCTGTACACCTTGGATGAATTGAAAGAAGTGGTGGCCGCAATGGAGAATGACAATGGTTGATATACAAGTAAAAGACTTAACTAAATTTTTCGTCATCGGTGAGAACTTGCTGGAAGGCCTATCTTTTGAAATTCAGGAAGGGGAGTGTGTGGCAATTCTTGGCCGCAACGGCTGCGGTAAAACCACACTTTTTAAGATCCTTACCGGAGAAATGGACTACGATGACGGCGAAGTGTTCGTCAATCCTCATAAGCGCATTGGCTTGATTTCCCAGATCCCCCGTTTCCCGGAAGGATACCGGGTGGAAGATGTACTGCGCAGTGCTTTTGCGCCTTTGATGGCGATGAAGCGGAAAATGGAAGCGTTGGAAATGACGATGGCCAACGGCGTGACAGATGACCAATTGCGGGAATATGACCGTCTGGGTGCTGCTTTCCAGGCTGGCGGCGGTTATGAAATGGATGTGGAAGTGGATAAGATATCCAACGGTCTGGGTATTACAGATGCGCAGCGGGAACAGCTCTTCGACAGCCTTTCCGGCGGTGAAAAAACAAGAGTCAACCTGGCCCGCCTTTTGTTGGAAAAGACGGATATCCTGCTTTTGGATGAGCCGACCAATCATTTGGATCTGAACAGTGTGGAATGGCTGGAAGGCTATATCAAAGTATTTAAGGGAACAGTTTTGACGATTTCCCATGACCGTTACTTCCTGGACACTGTGGCGGACCGGATCATTGAGATCGTGGATGGACATGCGGAATTCTATTCCGGCAACTATTCTTTCTATATTGATGAAAAGCAGGCGCGCTTCAATCTGCAGCTGAAACAGTATGAGCAGGAGCAGGCAAAGCTGAAACAGCTTGGTTATACGGTGGAACGAATGAAGGGCTGGGGTATCAATAACCGCACTTTGTATCGCCGCGCCATGTCCATTCAGCACCGGATGGAACGCATTAAAAAGACGGAGCGGCCGAAAACGGAGAAGATAATGAAGGCCACATTTGGCGAGAAGGATTTCTCCGGAGATGTGGTGTTTGAAACCAAGCGGCTGGCAAAAGCCTATGATGGAAGAACGCTATTCTCTGATGTGGAGCTGACGGTGGAAGGTGGCGAACGGATTGCGTTGCTGGGCGATAACGGCACCGGTAAGACGACCTTTATCCGTTGCCTGCTGGGTGACGAAACCTGCGAAGGTAAGATCAAGTTTGGCCCGACTGTCAAATGGGGATACCTGCCCCAAACCATTCGCTTTGCCCATCCGGAGCGCACGCTCTACGATACCATGCTCTATGAGAAAAACTGCACTCCCCAGGTCGCCAGAGACCGTTTGGGCGCTTTTTTGTTCCAAGGTGAAGATGTGTTCAAAACTGTCGGTAACCTATCAGGCGGCGAGCAGTCCCGCCTGCGGCTGTGTATGCTGATGGATGAAAAGATCAATCTGCTGATCCTTGACGAGCCTACTAACCACCTGGACATCGCTTCCAGAGAATGGATCGAAGCGGCCATTGAAGAGTTTGAGGGTGTGCTGCTGTTTGTATCCCACGATCGCTACTTTATCGAAAAGTTTGCAGAGCGGATTTGGCTTCTGGAAGACGGTAAGATCCGGGATTTTAAGTGTGGCTACAGCAAATACCGTTCTATTCTGGATCATGAGGCGGCATCCCGTGTGGTGATTCAGGAT
>JAZNLC010000123.1:0-10469 GCA_045578895.1 Faecousia sp.
GTTTGGCTACATGTTTGGCGACTGGGGCGGATGTATGACATTTGCTCTGATGGCCAGTATTTTCTCTATTTATTGTACCAATGTGTTGGGCATCAACGCTACTGTGATGGGCGTTCTGACCATCATCTGGACTATTTGGGATGCAATCAATGACCCCATGATGGGCGCTTTGATGGACAAGGCATTTGCAAAGCATCAGAACAAGAAAGGTAAGTTCCGCCCCTGGCTGCTGCGTGCCACCCCTCTGCTGGCAGTTACAGCAATCGCACTGTGGACTGTGCCTACCTTCCTGGATGGCATTCCTCTGCTGGTTGCACTGTTCTCCTTCAAGATCCTGTACGAGGCATCTTACACCATGTTCAACATCCCCATGGGTTCTCTGCTGAGTGCTATGTCCACCAATGACTCTGAGCGTGCATCTTTGTCCTCTGCCCGTGGTGTTGGTTCTATGATCGGTAATATGATCCCCGGTATGGTTGGACCTGTCATTATTGGCTTGTTCGGTGAAAACACTTCCACCGGCTACACCATCACCGGTGTTGCCTGTGCTGCCATCGGTTTTGTTACCTGCCTGCTGCACTACGCACTGACCGAAGAGCGTGTGGTCGTGAATGAAGAAGCAAAGACTGATGACATTAAGATCTCCGACATTTTTGATGTCGTGAAGAAGAACCGTGCTTTTGTTGCACTGTGTATTCACGGTGTCTGCATCTGCACCATGCAGTACCTGGCTGAGAACATCAGCATGTATATGTACTCCGCTGTGTACAACGATGTTACTTACAAGACTTTGGCAAGCGCACTGTCTGCTCCTTTCATGATGGGATCCATGATCGTTGTGCCCTTCATGTGTAAGAAGTTGGGTTTGGAAAAGCTGCTGCGCTACTGCCTGCTGATCGGCGGCGCGATCTGCGCTGTGCTGTTCGGTATGCACCTGGTTATGGAAGTTCCTCCCCTGGTTCACGGTGTGATTTTGGGTGTCGGCTCCGGTTTTGCAATGGTCTCCATTCAGATGCAGTGGGGTCTGGTAGGCGAAGCTATCGACTACAACGAGCATATCACCGGTAAGCGTACCGAAGGCTCCATCTATGGCACCTTTAATCTGTCCCGCCGTATCGGTCAAACAGTTGGCCTTGGCATCAGCTTCTTTGCACTGGATTGGATCGGCTATGTTCCTGCTTTGGAAGTGCAGAGCGCAAATACGATCTTTGGCTTCAAGATCCTGTGCGTTTTGGTTCCTGCTCTGTTCATCCTGGGTTCCTGGGCTGCATTTAAGTTCGTTTGGAATATCACACCTGAGATCCGCGAAGCAATGGCAGCGAAGAAGGCCGCTCAGAAAGAGCAGCAGTAATATTTTGTTTTGCTCTCAGCGGCACGGCATTGCCGTGCCGCTGATTCTGTGTTATGATGGATCCAACGAAGTAAGTCTTTGAGGAGGAAAACCTATGGATTATATCGTCAATACCCCCTGCGGCGCTTTGCGGGGTTGCCCGGGCCGTGTCGCCGGCACCGTTGCCTACAAGGGTATTCGTTATGCCACTGCCGGCCGTTGGGAGTACCCCAAGCGGGTCACTGCCTGGGAAGGCATCTACGATGCCACCAAGTACGGCCACTGCAGTTATCAGCCCCGGGCCTTTTATAATGAAGAGGAGAATCTGAAAAAGATCTTCTACTATAACGAATTCCGCAAGGGCGAAGCTTATACTTACAGCGAGGACTGCCTGTTTTTGAATGTGTTTACCCCTGAAACGGCAAAGGAAGGGGATAAACTGCCGGTGCTGGTCTATATCCACGGCGGCGGCTTTACCGGCGGCTGCGGCCATGAGAAACACTTTGATGGCCCAGTGTGGCCGACCAAAGGCATTATCGGTGTGACGCTGAACTACCGCCTGGGACCCATGGGCTTTGTGTGCCTGGAGGAATTGAAGAAAGAGGCGGGCCTCACCGGCAACTATGGCTTGTATGACCAAATGACCGCCATTCAATGGGTGAAAGATAACATTTCGGCTTTTGGCGGAGATCCGGAGAATATCACCATTATGGGCCAAAGCGCTGGTGCGGCCAGTGTGCAGCTGCAGAGCCAGAGCCCGTTGACCAAGGGTCTGTTCAGCAAGGCGGTTATGTCCAGCGGCTGTGGTATGGGAACGATGCTCGCCGGCAAAATGGAAAAATCCTGCGGCTTCTGGAAGGAAGTAATGACACGCTGTGGCTGCAACAGCTTGGCTGAATTCCGGGTACTGCCGGCAGATCAGCTGTTTGCTGCCTGGCAGACAGCAAAGAAGGAGATCAAGGGCGGCAATGGTGCTGCCTTCCCGGTGGTAGACGGCCGTTTTTGGGTAGAAGGAGAGACACCGCACGATATTCCCTACATGGCCGGTTCCACCAGCCATGATATGGCACCGCCCATTTTGCAGAGTATGACCAAAAAATGGATCAGCAACCGGGAAAAACCCAGTTACACCTGGTATTTTGACCGTATGCTGCCCGGTGATGAAAACGGCGCATGGCACTCCAGTGACCTGTGGTATTGGTTTGGTACGCTGCCCAACTGCTGGCGGCCCATGGAGCAGAAGGATTATGACCTGAGCGGGCAGATGGTCAGCTATCTGTGCAACTTTGTAAAGACCGGCAATCCCAACAAGACCGGCGAGCTACCCCAATGGGTGGCATCCGGCAAGGGTCAGAAGCAGGTGATGATCCTGGGCGAAAAGCCTGCCGCTATGGGTAAGCCCAAGATGCGCAAGATGATCCACACTATGCTGACGAATAAAGCGGTGGGTGAATAAAGGGACGAACAAAGATCCGGGCCAATGATTGACAGAAAGCCGGCAATTGTGATATATTTTGCTTAGCTTGTTTCTGAAAATAAGCAAAATAACAAATTTAGGGAGTGTACAATATGGCAACTTTAAAGAAGTTTTTTCCCCGGGCATTTATGGCACAAGATGTCGCCGCACTGATCATCGCTTTGATCATCTATGCGCTGATCGATATTGTCTGCGGATTTGTGATCGGTCTGCTGACTAAGCTGCCCATCATCGGTTTTATTTTTGGCTTGGTAGGTTCTTTGGTTGGCTTGTATGCTTTGATTGGCATTGTGCTTTCCATTTTGGTATTCCTGAAAGTTCTGAAGTAATGTAATGAATAGAGAAAAGCCGCCGGTATTCTGATCCGGCGGCTTTTGTCTTACATATCATATTTTGCAGCCAACTGGGCAGGGGGAAGCCGCAGCAGGCGGGAAAGAGGCAGCAGGGAGACAAGAATGTAATAGATCAGGATCCCACCACTGAGGACTGCTGCCGCTTGCCAGGGCAGCAACAGATTCAGCCGGGTATCGGGATTGAGCATCAGCGCTGCTACAGCGATCCATGTGACAATCGCGGTGGGGATCACCGTTCCCAGGGAAGAGAGAATGCTTTCTGCCAGGAAGATGCCGTGGAGCTTACCTTTTGGGATGCCCAGCAGGCGGTATACGGCGATGAAACCGATCCGCTCCTGCACCTGGGCCCGACACAGTAAGTACAGCATTACAAGGCAAATGGCCAGCACAGTAGCCGTAATAATGGTTCTGGCGTCGGCACGCAGATGGGCAGCTTTGGCATATTCCGCGTATTTCAGCTGATAGGGATCGGACACAGAGACACGAACATAACCATCCGTCTCCAACTGTGTTTTTTGGGACAGATAGTCCTTCATGGCTTCCTTATCAGTGCAGTACAGAGAGAAGGTGTCCGTAAGGCTGCCCTGAATAAAGGCCTCAATATCCCCGTCGCCAACGATGATATGGGCACTGATCTCGGGAATATCTACTGTGTGGGTGACGATCCGGTCGTTGGGTTTATAACCGTAAGACTGACCAATCCGGTGTTCCCAAATGATACCCGCATTGGGAAGGTTGGCAATGCAGGCACCTGGCTCGATGACGAGCTCGTCATATTGGCCTGGGAAGCGCTGCTGCAGCTCTGAAAGGGAAATAGCGTTGACACCACGGTTACCCATGGCACCCATGGCCGCTTTGGACAGATATACAGAGCGTTCACCGCTGTCACAGATGCCGACGATGGTTGGATTCAATCCCTTGTTCCCGTAATTCAGTGTTTCGCCCAGGAAGAAGGAAAGATCGGTAACGGCATTGCTGACGATGCTGTCGGATTTCAGCATGGCTTCCAGGAAGATCACATCGGCTACGATCTCCTCACTGTTTTGGGGCATGCGGCCCAAAATCAGATCAGCCGGGTCCAGCCGCTCCAAAGGCACATAGCTGAAGGTGGGGAGCTTCAAAGTGATGTCATCTTGCTGATAGAACAGCTGCATGGCATACTGGGGATGCACGGAATAGGAAGGTATGAAATCAAAGTCCAAACCGCAGTTTACTAAGTTTTCCCGGTACTGCCGCAAGTGATAGTCCGACCAGGTATAGCCGGAGGGAGGATTGCCTTCCGGCAGCTTGCCGCCGGATTCCAGTATCACCAGGAGCATATGAGAGTCGGCGGTAATGAAATCCTGGGGGTCTATGTGGGAGACCGCAATATAATCTGCAGCCGTTAGCAGCGTCAGGAGCGTCAGCAGGATTAAAAAGATCCGGGTGCTTGTCCGTTTTAGATTTTTACCCGTCATCAGCTGCCGGGCTTCACGGAGCATCATGCCCGGTGTCAGACCTTTGCCGGAACGGGCTTGGGGCGCAGGCGGCTGGGCAAACAGAGAAAATTGCTGTTCATCCTGTTCCAGGGTTTCCAGGGTCATGACAGGCCGGTTTCCTTCCAATATCTGCGGCTGGTCTTTTTCTGTGCCGCAGGTGATGGCTCTGCTGTCGTCCAGCTTGACAACGATCCGGTCCTTCAAGGCTACCACCGTCAGTTTTACCGGCGCAGCACTCTCAGCCTGCAGCAGACGCAGCTGTACACCGTTGCTGCTCAGCGCTGTATCCTGAAAATCCCCTGCATAAAGAACCTTATCGGAATCCAAATTCAGATCCTTGCGGTCCCATTCGGTGCTGTCCCGGCAGATTGTGCCCTGATCCAGGGTAATGATCCGGTCGGCAAAGAACCGGGCGATCCGCTCTTCATGGGTGACCATGATCACGAGGCTGTCGCGGGATGCCTTGCGCAGCAGGGTACAGATGTTTTTTGTATTGGCATCATCCAGGTTACCGGTGGGTTCATCCGCGAAGATCACCCGGGGTCGGCGGGCCAAGGCCCGGGCAATGGCCACACGCTGCTGCTGTCCACCGGAAAGATCCGATACCTTGCGGCGGATATAGCGCTCCATGTCTACAGCCTGCAATGCCTGCCGAACCCGTTTCAGCTTTTCGGCATGGCTCAAGTCCAAACTGTGCAGACCCAAATACACATTGTACGCAACACTGTGATTGTCCAAAAGATAGTAGTTTTGGAAGATATAGCCAAAATTACGATTTCGCTCCGTGTTATAAACCCGGGTACCATAACGGTGAACGGATACGGAGTCTGTGGCCAGCGTGCCGTTGTCAAAGGTATCCAGGCCGCCGATGGCATTGAGCAGGCTGGTCTTACCGCAGCCGGAGGGACCCAGGATACAAACGAAACCTTTATCCGGCAGAGTGAAGGAAATATCCTTCAGTACCCGGTTGGCGTTCTTGCGGCCACGGTCATAGGTTTTATTGAGATGTTGAATGCTGATCATTTCGCGGCCTCCTTTTCCGTGTCCAAATTGAGGTCACTAAAGCTTCCGGCCAGGGGATAAACCTGCTTTTTCAACGCGCCCATGACCCAAAGGGCAGCCGCCAAAGCGGCAGCCAAATGGACAGCGCTCAGAAGAAGGATGTATTTCGGCGGCAGGTAGCGCAGAATATGCTCGATCCGCTGGATCCCGTTTTTACCACAAAGCCAGATACCGCTGCCGCCCAAAAGCTGGCCCAAAAGAGTGAAACTCAAGATCTGCCACAGGATGGAAAGAACTGCGGACCGGCTTACCAGGCCGATGTTACTCATGAGCCTGTAGCTGTCGGTCTGTACGGAGAACAGCGCCCGCAGCATCAGCACCTGCAGCGCGATTACCGCCAGCAGCGCGGCAATACAAACCGTGAGGGTCTGCTTTCTCTGCTCCGCTTTTTCCACATCCACCCGGGTGGAGCCCTGCTGATAGGGAGAAGCGGCAATATAGCCTGCGCTTTGGAGGGACTCCAACACCCGGTCGGTGTAGGCATAGTCTTCTATGGTCAGACTGACCTGCTCGCTGGGCTGCTGCCAAGTCAGAGCATCAAAAGTGTTTTGCGATACCTCGATGATCCGAGTGTGGTCCAGGGAAGTCAAATAGTTGGAATACTCCATGGTGTGCGGTTTGCCCTCCGGGGTGGTGATGGGCACATAAATAGTTTCCGGGAAATACAACGTGACTTTATTATCCGGGCCCGGCAGATTGCTGTTTACGGTGCGGTAGGGAATGCGCTCTTCTGTCAAAGGATTATAAAGGGTTGCATAAGTGTTGGGATGGCAGCGCAGCTGCTCATCGGTCAGATAAGGAGAGAAGTCCTCAGGAAGCACACCACCGCCGGCGGTGATGATATCCAAAAAATGCTGGAATTTTCTGTCGGTAGCAGTCTTGTCCTCCGGAATAAAAGCGCTGTTGCTGAGAGAATGGGAAATCTCCTGGCAGAAGCGACCCACATCGTTGTGGAAATACAGACCTTCGCCGTAATCGGTAATACCGACAACAGTGAACTGCATTCTGATAAACTGGAAGCGACCCCAGTATTTTTGGTTGGTAAGAAACACAGTGATCTGCTGGCCAAGCTCGAAATTGTCGGAACTGTGTGCCACAACTTCGTAGAAGTTTCCGGGAAGCTGCCCTTCCAATAGAGGGAAGCTGCCCTCTGCCAGCATGGGAACGGTTTTCATAAAGGGAGAATCCTGATAGGGCTGGAAACTTGTCTCCATATAATGCTCGCCGGTATAGGGATTGACCTGCTCTGTGTGCGTTGTTTTGTAGTCGATCCCGTCTCGATAGGAATATTGAGCATCCGTCAGATAGCCGTTGGTTTCCAAAGCCTGCACATAGGGCGTTTGTAAAATGGTCTCGTAATCTGCCTCGGTCATGGGCCGCTGTTCCAAAGTGCTGACGATAATGCGCTTCGGATCACCGTTGGCAAAGGCATCGGCGTCATAGATCCGGGTGTCTGTATCATCCAAAGCAATGATGAAAGTGCCTAAAAAAGCAAATACGGCGAAAGCGGTAATGGAGAAAAACAGACCCATTAAGGTTGACCAAACGGGGCGGCTGCGCTGCTGCAGCAGGGAAACAAAGGGGCTGACAGGGTTGGTGGTCTTTACAATAGTCGGGATGGGACCGGGATCGGCTGCGCTGCGCAGGGGCGCGTCCATAACCACGCGGCCATCCTGCAAAACAATGTGACGGGTGGCAACATGCTCTGCTTCCGTATATTCGTGGGTCACCAGAATCACTAGGCGGTCCTTTGCGGCCTGGGCCAAAAGATCAATGACAATTTTGCTGTTTTCCGGATCCAGATTACCGGTAGGCTCGTCGGCGATCAGTATGGGAGCCGGTTTTGCCAATGCCCGGGCGATAGAAAGCCGCTGCTTTTGTCCGCTGGACAGCTTTGCGGCCCGACGGTAACGCAATTCCCACAGGTCCACCTGCCGCAGAATATCTTCCGCAGCTACCCTGGCTGCGGATTTTTCAACACCGGATAGCCGCAGAGCAGTTATCACATTGTTCATAACGGTTGCGCCGGGCAGAATACCGTAGCTTTGGGAAATAAAGCTGATATGATCCCGGCGGTAGTGCTCCCAATCGATGCTGTCATAATGGGAAGTAGGCTGACCGTCAAAGAACATCTCGCCGCTTTCATAGGGCAGAATACCGCTCAAAACATGAGAGAGGGTAGATTTGCCGCTGCCGCTTTCACCGGTGATGGCAATAAACTCACCACGGTGGAATTCCAGGTCCAGGCCGGAAAGGCCGATGACCACATTAGCGCCGGAAGTGTAGTATTTAGAAAGATTTTCCAATCGGATCAATGGTTGATTCATGGTGTCACATCCTTTTGGGGTATTTTAGCACAGATGGTAATGTTACGCAATCCTTGATAAAAGTGGAACAGCGGGAGTACTATATTATGTAGTACAAATATACTACATAATATAGTACAAAATGTCAATAGCCGGTAATGGTGTTTTGCGTGGGAAGATAAATGTAATACGGAATCTCCCCCGGCCTATAAACATGTCACAGACATGTTTTTAACTGCCTTTCGATTCCCGTACGGGCAAAAAAAGAAGACATCCTGATGGATGTCTTCTTTTTTGGTGAACCATCTATGATTAAATCCGAACTCTCCAAATCCGCCAAGGAAATGGTTTCCGTTCCGTCTTTATAGTTGTAAGTTAGAATAATTTTATCTTCGTAGAGATAAACGGCGTTGACAAAGCAATCAATCAGTCGTTGCCGCTCTACGGGGTCTGTAACATCGGTATATTTGTAGTGGTCTAAGAAAAACTGAATCTGTTCCCGTGTCAAAATCGGGTGTTCCGCCTGTTCTTTTGCTATGCTTTTTTCAAGTGCTGCTTTTTCATCTTCCAGAGATGTCAAACGGTCTTTGGTAGCAGCGGTGATGATACCTGCCTGTATCGCATTGAGCATATTCTCAATGCCCTTGTTCGTATCCTTTAACTGTTTCTTTAGTAGCTTTAATGTGGAACTTTCGGTGCCTTGTAGCTTGTACAGCCTGTCAGTAAGTCGTTCCATAAGCTCTTTATTTTGGAGCATTAGCATCGTGTACTTGATTACTATATTTTCTATCCAATCTTTGCGAACAGCTTTTTTGTTGCAAGTTCGTTCCCGTTTTGCGGCTCCACATTTGTAATAATAGTGGACAGTTCCGGTTTTGCTTTTTCCGCTGTCACCAACCATCATTTTGCCACAATTTCCGCAAAACAATTTTGTGGTTAGTAGGAAGTTAATTTTCGTTTTGCTTGAAGCGGGAGCCCGTTTATTCCGTTCACGACGTGCTTGCACTTTATCAAATATTTCTTTTGATACGATTGCTGGGACACCATCGGAAATAACCGTACCATCGTAGATGTACTCCCCAATGTAGACACGATTCTGCAGAAGCGTGTTGAAACTGGGGTGGGTGAATTTGTTGCCCTTACTGGTTCTCAGTCCTTTGGTGTTCAAATCATCTATAATTTCCCGTATGGTTTCACCATCTGCGTAACGCTGGTAGATTTCCTGCACCACAGGGGCGGTCGATGGGTCGATTATCAGTTTGTGGTCAACGACCTTATACCCAAGTGGAGTATGACCACCATTATTCCGGCATTTCAGTGCGTTTTCTGTGTGACCACGCTTGACCTTTATGGACAGTTCGGCAGAGTAATACTCAGCCATGCCCTCAATAAGAGCTTCCAACAAAATCCCTTCTGGGCCATCTGCGATTGGTTCCATGACAGACACAAGTTTGACATTGTTCTTCTTGAGAATATGTTTATAATGTGCGCTGTCGTAGCGGTCACGGGCAAATCTGTCCAACTTCCAGACAAGAACAGCATCAAAGTTTTTGTTGGAACTGTCGGAGATCATGCGCAGGAAATTCTCTCTCTTGACCGTATCTTTGGATGCAGACTTGGCACGGTCAATATATTCGCCGACAATATTGATATCGTGCTTGTCAGCATAGGCACAGCACTCCCGAATTTGTCCCTCAATAGATTCCTCACGTTGACGGTCTGAGGAAAATCGGGCATAAATTACGGCATTCATTTTATATTTTCCTCCTTGAATATTTCGATTATTGATTCTTTCACCCGGTAGCTTACAGGAGATTTGGGGTCGAAGCACATATCCACAAAATGCTTCATGGTGGCTTCACTAATGGTAAATTTGGGAATTGCTTCGTAAAGCTCACCCTGTGCTTTATCGGTACGGCAGCAAAGATAATCCATTGATACATCAAAGTAATCTGCCATGCACAGCAATACTTTGACTGATGGCAATGTTTTTCCACTCTCCATTTTGGCTATCGTAGCTTGGTTGCTTCCGCACAGCTTTGCGATTTCAGCGTGTGACATTTTGTTTGCTTCTCTCAATTCTTTCATTCGTTGCCCTATCTGTTGCATATTATCGCCCCTTTCTGTATTCTATAATAGCATATATACCACCGCTTGTCAATTCTATTTTAGAATAAATATTCCTATGCCCGCAGGCTTGGGAGCGTCAGCAATTCAAGAAATTGCGATAGCGGTCACTCAATATTCCCCGGCTTGTAGCAAGGTCAGTTTCTGGATCTTGTTCCACTCGTGCCGGGCCACTTGTACTGGATAATGTAATATCCACTCTTGTCCACATAATCATTATCTATATTCCTATTGAATTTTCTTGCCAGCTTTGATAAAATAACAATGCCACACAAGTTTATATCACGATTTTGCAGAGAGGCTGCGTTTTTTTACTTTTGGTAAAAATGCAGGCTC
>JAZNLC010000124.1:0-2300 GCA_045578895.1 Faecousia sp.
AAGTTTTTTTTGCTATTGTAAAAAATGTCCGTATATTTGCAGTCCAATATCGCGGGATAGAGCAGTTGGTAGCTCGTCGGGCTCATAACCCGGAGGCCGGAGGTTCGAGTCCTCCTCCCGCTACCAAGAAAAGCAGATGAAAATCTGCTTTTTCATTTAAATACCGTCGCGGGCGTGTTGAAATTGGTAGACAAGCCAGACTTAGGATCTGGTGCCGAGAGGCGTATGGGTTCGATTCCCTTCGCGCGCACTCAAAAATGACTCAGCTGAAAAGCCGAGTCATTTTTGTTTTCAGCGACAGCTGAAAACCGTGCGGGCGAAGGGAATCTTCGATTTCTTAACCCCAGTCAGCTACGCTGACAGCCCCTATTAGGGGCATACCGACCACTCCCTATGGTCGGGTCGGGCGTCATCTCGGCTCGATGTCCTGCGAACATCTCGCACGAGAGTGCCGCGGCGCTGAAGCGCCTTCGCTATGCTCGAAAGTCAGTCAGTTTCTTCGAGAGTGGTAATCCCAGTGTTTTTGCCAATGATGTATGTGTATCTCTTTTCTGTTCCTGCCTTGCAGAAATTATCCAAGTGAACTGACCTGTTTTTCTGAAAATGTCTGCAACAGAATGTGTCACCGGGCCGCATTGTGGAATTTTCTGTAAATTCTGCTATAAATCGGAAATCTCCTAAATATCTGATGATGCATAGCCTATCAGGAGCCCACCCAAGTCTTATGCACGCACCGGGCTGCAGTTCTGCGACATCGATGGATTCTCCGTCGAAAAGTTCAGAGGCTGGACTGCCGGGAGATAAGGAACTGCAGAACTCCTCCCAACCATGAAACCCGACAAATCTGCTCAGTACATTGAGGCTTCTGGATGATACCGTATCATAATGCCTTGTGGAATATCCCCAGATTCGTTCCAATGTACTTTCCGATATATGTTCGCGGAGGCAAGTCTCTATTCTCGCAGACAGAGTCAGAAAATCTCCATGTGTATCAAGAGGAATGCCGGCTTTCTGTTCAACCTGCTGCCTTAGAACGGATATCTGTGGTATATCTGATTTTATATTCATAACGCAACAAAATTAATCATTATATTTGACCGGACAAACCGACTTTCAAATAAGACATAGAAAGACAATATATGAGTAATGATTCGCAACTGGTTCCTGAGTTTCAGCCAATAGCAGGAAACAGCATATATTCTGATCCTGTTCTGCTATCAGAAAATTCCATGACACGTCTGTACAGGGTCAGCAGGGACGGCAAGTATTTTATCATCAAGACATCTAAGGACAATACCGGAAGATTGAATGCCCTGGTACGAAGAGAGTATGAAATATCCATCGGCCTTGATTGTCCGTATGTCGTTAATGTATTTACCTATGAGCAGGATACAGTTGTCGGGCCTGGAATTATAATGGAGTATGTCGATGGGCGCACGCTGAGTGAATTCCTTAAGGAAAATTCCCCCATCCAGCAGCGTAGAAGAGTTTTCGGACAGTTGCTGGAAGCTGTAGCATATCTGCATAGGAAAAGTATCATCCACAACGATCTGAAACCTGAAAACATACTGATAACCCACTCAGACAATACTGTGAAACTGATTGACTTCGGATTGTCCGATGACGATGCACATTATCTGTCAAAGACTCCGGGCTGCACTCCAGGCTATGCCTCGCCGGAACTTCTGGCTCATTCGGCTCCGTTGGATGCCAGAAGTGATATATATTCTCTTGGCCTTCTGATGAGGGATATCTTTGGAGGAAAGTATAGGTATATTTCAGGCAGGGCTCTGCGTAAGGATGCAGCAAAGCAATATACAAATGTCGAGCAGATGCAGAAGGCCTTCAAGAGAACGCATTCCATTCCATTGGTTACTGCAGCAGTCTTGCTTTTCCTTGCTACCTTGACACCTTATTTTTTCATCCAGCAACAGTCTGATAACAGAGCTGATGAGTTAAAAGAGTTGTCAGAAGATATGGATGAAGCATTGAAAACTGCAACAGACCGTTTTCTGAACAGGATGGATGAAATCAGATTCTGGGAGTTTGCTTGTATTGAGGCTAATGGTATGATGCAGGAGTACTGGAGTATCAGGGATGCCACTCTGCTCAAGACGGATGACATGGAAACTCAGGCTGCATTAACTTCAATTTATACGACTTTGTCATCAAAGTACTCCGAGCAGTTTCAGTCAAAACTGGAAACTATACCAAAGCTTTCTGAAAGCAGGCTTTCAAACGAAGAGTGGAATTTCTACTATGGATTATTAAAAGACCAGAAGCCATACAGACCCTTCGAG
>JAZNLC010000125.1:0-1917 GCA_045578895.1 Faecousia sp.
GAGGGAGAAATCAGTCACGATTGCCCTGCAACCATTCTGCGCCGTCATGAGAGCGCAAAGCTTTACCTGGACGGGGACAGCAGTAAGGAGCTGAGCCTATGAAAGCAATCAAAAGCAGCCGGATCCTTTGTCCGGATGGGGTGTTTTCCGGCTATGTGTATTTTGCGGATGGAAAGATCCTGAACATTACCGATCAGAAGCTGCCTGCGGAGGAGATTCACGATGTAGGTGATCTGTGGGTAAGCCCCGGTTTTATTGATACCCATACCCATGGCGGTGGCGGCAATTCCTTTGCCGGTACTGCGGAGGATATCGTCGCCGGGTGCAATTTCCACCTGCGCCACGGAACAACTTCTATCTGCCCGACCATTGCGGCAGACCAATTTGATAAAATGGCGCAGGCTGCGGCAAATGTATGCGCGGCTTCGGCCCATCCGGATCTGAAAGGCCATATTCTTGGATCCCATATGGAAGGTCCTTATCTGTCTGCCTCCCAGGCGGGCGCTCAGCCACCCGCCCATATTACTGCTCCCGTTCGGAAAGAATATTTGCCTTTTTTAGAGCAATACGGTCATAGTGTCAGCCGCTGGACTTATGCGCCGGAGAATGATCCGGAGGGTATCTTTGCGGATGCCTTGAATGACTACGGCGTTGTAGCTTCTGCCGGTCATACGGATGCAATCTATTCGGAAATGAAAAATGCGATGTCACATGGCTGCAACTTGATTACGCACCTGTATTCGTGCACTTCGACTGTAACGAGAGATCATGGGTTCCGCAGACCCGGTGTGATCGAAACCGCCTGGCTGGAAGACGATCTGTATGTAGAGATCATTGCCGACGGTAAGCATCTACCGGCAGAATTGTTGAAGCTGATTGTCAAGATCAAAGGCTGCGACAAGATCATTCTGTGTACCGACAGTATGTCTGTAGCAGGCTGCGAGATGGCCCAGGGTAGACTACAGGATATCGAATTCATCATCGAAGACGGTGTATGCAAGCTGCCGGATCGTTCCGCATTTGCCGGTAGTATTGCCACAGCTGACCGCTTGGTACGCGTTATGGTGCAAGAAGCAGATGTTTCTGTTTCTGAAGCAGTGAAGATGCTTACAGAAGTGCCTGCCCGGGTTATGGGCCTGGATTCCAAGGGTAAACTGGCGGAAGGCTGCGATGCGGACATTGTTGTTTTTGATGATGATATCCATATCGAAAAAGTATTTGTAGACGGTACGCAAGTATGCTGAAGAATAAGAACGCACACCGAAAGGTGTGCGTTCGTTTTATAAGTTTAATGCTTTTGGCCAACGGGGATCTGCGACAAGATAACAGCAATGAACATCAAAGCGCAGCCCAGCAATTCCGCAAGGGACATGGTTTCGCTTAAGAGCAGCCAGCCGAACAATGCGGCAAACACCGATTCAAGGCTCATAATCAGCGCAGCGGTGGTAGGCTCCACATGCTTTTGTCCGATGATCTGCAATGAGTAGGCGGCACCCATGGAAATAAAGCCGGTGTAGCAAAGGGGAAGCCAGCAATTAAGAAGATCGGGAATGTGCACGTCTTCTGTAAAAGCGGTTATGATCGAAGAAGCTACGGCAACAACACCGGCCTGGATACAATTGAGCCTGACCGCGTCTACATCCGCGGCGAAATGATCCACCACCAAAATCTGCACAGCGAACATCACCGCGCAGATGATCATGAAAATGTCGCCGATATTGACAGAACCTGTGCCGGAAAAACTCAAAAGATAGAGGCCTACAACAGCGATGCCGACACTTATCGGCACGATAAAAGAAATTTTGCGCTTTAGAAAGATCCCCAGTACCGGCACCATAACAATATACATTGCGGTAAGAAAACCTGCTTTACCGGCCGTGGTATAGACCAATCCCAACTGCTGCAGGTCGCAGGCTA
>JAZNLC010000126.1:0-3533 GCA_045578895.1 Faecousia sp.
CAAAAAACAGATCCTTGCGGACAGCATATTTACGGCGGTCACGCTGTGCGGCGCTTTTGGTGTCAATCTGCTGCTGCAATCTCTCTTTAAAACATATACCATGACGCCCATGATCTTTGTGCTGGGTGTGTTTTTGGTTTCACGGAAGACCCAGGGGTTTTTCTATGGTATCACCGCGTCTCTGATCAGCGTGCTGGCGGTGAACTACGCCTTTACATACCCCTACTATGCCTTTGACCTGATCACCCCGGAGTGCCTTTCCTCTGCGGTGGTCATGCTGATCGTGGCCATTATGACCGGCACTTTGACCACCGCCATCAAGCAGCAGGAAAAAGTCAAAGCGGAAGCGGAGCGGGAACGCATGCGGGGCAACCTGCTTCGGGCGGTGTCCCATGATCTGCGCACGCCCCTGACTGCTATCTACGGTGCCTGCTCCACGCTGCTGGAAAACTACGACGGCCTGAGCCGCGCGCAGCACATGAAGCTGCTGGCCGATGTCCGGGGAGATTCGGAGTGGCTGATGCGCATGGTGGAGAACCTGCTGAGTGTTACCAAGGTCGGCGCGGAAAATGTGAAGCTGACCATGTGCGATACGGTGCTGGAAGAGCTGATCGGTGCTGTGATGGTGAAATTCCATAAGCACCATCCTGCCCAAAAGGTCCATGTGCAGATCCCGGATGCGTTTGTGAGCATCCCCATGGATGCCATGCTGACCCAGCAGGTGCTGATCAATCTGCTGGAAAACGCGGTGTTTCATGCCAAGGGCATGGAAAACCTGTGGCTGACGGTGCAGCTGCTGCCGGGGCAGGTGCTGTTTACCGTTGCCGATGACGGCTGCGGCATCCCACCGGAACGGATGGACAATCTGTTTTCCGGCAACCAAAGCCCGGATACCCGGGCCGATTCCGGCCGCAGCAATATGGGCATCGGCCTGAGCGTCTGTGCTGCCATTGTCCGTGCCCACGGCGGCGAGATCCGGGCATACAACCGCAAAGAAGGCGGCGCCGCTTTCTGTTTTACCTTGAAGCTGGAGGATGAATCCCATGGGGAATAATAAATATAAAATTTTGATCATCGAGGACGACCGGAGTATCTGCAGCTTTGTGGAGACGCTGCTGCAGGCTGCCGGCTACCAGGTGCTGACCGCTGCCAGCTGCAGCCAGGGGCTGATGGTATTTTCTTCCCACAAGCCGGATCTGGCGGTGCTGGACCTGGGCCTGCCGGATATGGACGGGGGAGAATTTATCCGCCGGATCCGCCTGGACAGCGCGGTGCCTGTCATCGTTCTTTCCGCAAGAACCGACGAACGGGATAAAGTTGCCGCCCTGGATATGGGTGCCAACGATTACATTACCAAGCCTTTCGGCACGGAAGAACTGCTGGCCCGGATCCGGGCGGCTCTGCGCAGCCGCTATCCCGTGGCCAATGTGCCCGGGGGTAAATTCCGGCTGAAGGATCTAGAGATCGACTATGACCGGCGGCAGGTGAGCGTCGGCGGCCGGCCCGTCCATCTGACCCAAACGGAATACAACATTCTTGCCCTGCTGTCCCACCACACCGGCCGTGTGCTGACCTACAGCACCATCATCCGGGACATTTGGGGCAGCGTGGACGACGGCAGCGTGAAAAAGCTCCAGGTCAATATGGCCAACATCCGCAAAAAGCTGGGTGTACGTCCCGGCGACGACAGCTACATGCTCAATGAACTGGGCGTGGGCTACCGGATGCAGGAAGAATAATCTTTTACTGAAACTTAACCGCTCCTGGAATATAATAGCTGTGTCTATTTTATTTCAGGAGTGTTTTTTTATGATCCCTGCTATTATTCTTTTTGCCGCGACGTATGTGCTGATGCTTACTTTCAGCAAGTACCGGCCCTATATCGCCCTGGCCTCCGGCGTGATTTTTATTGTCACCGGCATGCTGCCCCTGGGCAATGTGCTGGACGCGCTGGACTTTAATGTGCTGCTGATGATTGCCGGCACCATGGGCCTTGTGCAGCTGTTTATCGACAGTAAAATGCCCGCGCTGCTTGCCGATGCCATCATGGCCAAAGTCCCCAATGTCCAGTGGGCTGCCGTGTGCCTTGCGCTGTTCGCCGGTGTGATCTCCGCCTTTGTGGACAATGTGGCCACCGTGCTGATGATCGCCCCCGTCGCTTTGGAGATCTGCCGCAAGCTCAAGACCAACCCCGTTCCTTTTATCATCGGCATCGCCGTATCCTCCAACCTGCAGGGTGCCGCTACATTGGTTGGCGACACCACTGCCATCATGCTGGGCTCCGCGCTGGATATGACCTTCATGGATTTCTTCTGGTATCTGGGCAAGCCCTCCATCTTCTTTGCTGTGGAGCTGGGCGCCGTGATCTCCGCTTTCATTCTGTACATCATCTTCCGCAAGGAAAAGGCGCCTATCCCCGCCGGCGGCGAAATGACAAAGGTGGAAGACTATGTGCCCACCGTACTGCTGGTCGGCGCCATTGCTCTGCTGGTGTGCGCATCCTTCGCCCCGGAGAGCTGGAATCTGCCCACTGAAATCAACGGTCTGATCTGCTGCGCGCTGCTGGTAGTAGGCCTGATCTACAATTACCTGCGCTACAAGAAGCTCGATGCCATCACGGGGCCTCTGAAGGCCATTGACTTTGAGACCCTGGGTCTGCTGGTGGGCCTGTTTTTGATGATCGGCGGCATGGAAGCCATGGGTGTCATTGCCGCGCTGGGCAATCTGCTGGCAGGTATGGGCGGCAACGGGATCTTCCTGCTGTACACCGTCATCGTTTGGGCCTCCGTGCTGATCTCCGCGTTCATCGATAATATTCCCTATGTTGCCACCATGATCCCGGTTATCGGCTCTCTGGCTGCCACTTTGGCACCGGAAATGGGTGTGGATGCCGCGGTTTTGGGTGTTCCTCTGTACTTCGGTCTGCTCTCCGGCGCGACTTTGGGCGGCAACTGCACTCCCATCGGCGCTTCCGCCAATATCACCGGTATCGGTATTTTGCGCCGGGAAGGCTACGAGGTCAAGAATTCCGACTTCTTCAAGATCGGCATTCCCTTTACCCTGGCGGCCATCATCCCTGCGTACATCTATATTTGGCTGGTCTACGGCGTATAATCGATAATTTTAGGACGTGCCGCGTTCTGCGGCACGTCCTTTTTGCGCATATAAATGATCGTTTAGCGGGCATGGCCCGCGGCAAATTCGCACCAAGATTTCCACTTGTCGTTTTTGCCTTGCTTTGCCCGGTATCGTTCCTGCGGTGCTAAATGATCGTTTAGCGCACCAACCAAGGCCCCCTTGCCTAAAGGGGGCTGGCAAAAATCTCTGATTTTTGACTGGGGGATTCCATGCTGCAAAGCAGCATATCGCCCTACGGGCGATGAATCCCTCCCCCGCTTACGCGGTCCCCCTCCCTTTGACAAGGGAGGCTTTACACCGCTAAACGATCATTTACCGTATCATCCATATCCATCATACAAAAAACGCCCGGATTGTATCCGGGCGTTTTGGATTACTCTTCAATTTTCTTGATG
>JAZNLC010000127.1:0-6284 GCA_045578895.1 Faecousia sp.
GTCCGCCGTTGCCGACTGGCTGCCCCATTGGACGGTCAGCTCCGACCGGTTTTTCCCGTTGACCTGGGTCACGAAGCCGGATACGGTGATCTTCGCGTGGTCTCCCGCTTCATCGGCCGTGCCGTCAGACAGGCAGCGGGAAGCGCTGAGGGTCATGCTGGGGGGCGTGTAGGCAGCAACGCTCAGGGTGTAGGCAGTACCGCCCGCCCGTCCGCGGCTGTCGGTGACCGCCACTGCCAGCCGCAGGCTGCCTGACTCGGTAATGACACCGCCGTTGTAAGCCTTGCCCTGCAGGGCCACTCTGCTGCTCACCGGTGTCGAGCCGTAGCTGCCTGTGCCGGAGACCGTCACATCCAGCTTCGAGACTCCCTGCACCAGCGTCCCCATCATGCCGTAAGCCCCGGAGGTATCCTCCCAGGCAGCGCTTGCCGTGGGTACGACGCTTGCGGGGACGGTCAGCACCGCCGTCACCTCTTTCGTGCCGATCTCCGTACCCCCCGCGTAGGTGGTGCAGCGGATGACGGCCGTACCGCTCACCACGTTGGGGATCTGCCGCGCCAGCTCTAAAGACGGCGTCCACGCCACGCTGTCCCCCACCCCTGTACCGATGGTTCCGGAAGCATTTCCGAATTTATAGGAAATCGTATGGGTCAGCCCGGATCCTGCGATGCGGTTGGTGTAGATTGTCAGCGTACTTCCCATCGCCACACTTCCCGAACTCACCGTTGGAGTACTCGCGCCTGCGATCATAGGAAGGGTCACAGATACCGAGATCGATGCCGTAGCGGACACCTGGGGCATATACCCGGCGGTACCGCTGTTAAAGGTCCAGGAAGCGGCGATTGGGATATCCTTCGCCGCGCCGTAACCCACATCCACGGCAAGGGACACTTCCCGAAGATCTACAGCAGCCTTATAGGTAACGCCTCCGGCTGTCAGGTTACTGTGATTCCATGCCGTGCCGGGCGCATTCGCTGCCCAGCTCCAGGAAGTTGCAGAAACGCCGTTGATGGAGATCCCGCCGGAGGTGGCATATCCGTAGAATGTGTTCATCTCGGAAGCCAGCATCATCTTTACAGACACCGTATGGCGGCCCGTGGCTATATCTGCGGCGGTTTTCGCGTAGAGCAGTATGTAATAGCTGTACTTGGAATTTTGATCCTTCACCGCATTACTGCGGCCGATATATTGATATTCGCTTGTCAGTGTCATTTGTTATCCTCCAGTCCAGCGCAGGCTGAGATTGTTATTGCTTCTGGGAATCAGGGAAAAGCCGCCAACATCCAGCCTGGTACCAACCTGCAGATTTGTAGTCTGCATAGCATTGGGTGTAATTACCGTGGTAGGATCATTGCCGCCGGTGAAAGCTACCTGCTGTTCGCTGACATTGATACCCATGCCGGTTGCGCTGTTGGTAATGGTCATGCCGTCAGCGGCAAAGCGGAAATGCTCCGTGATCTCATTTACCTGAGATTGATCCGCTTTTGTGCCAACCGCCTGCCGCAGCTCCTTCACGGAGATATCCACCGCATCCGCCCGCTGCTCATAAGCAGTAGTCTGCGATACAATTTCTTGCTTGGCTTCTTTTGCGGCGGCATTGGCAATGTCAGCGGTATCCTGCGCTAATGTTACAGATGCCGCTATCCCGTCAGTCCGAAGCGACAACTCGCTGATAGATCCACTCACCGACTTGCCGTTGATTGACAATTCGGAGAAATCTCCCTTGAGTATGCCGTTGTCCAAATCCAGGAAGAAGGTGCTGCCGTCGGCGCTGGCAATCGTACCCGCAATCAAATTAGCGGCACGCACCATATGCGCCAGCAAGCCGTCCTCAAAGGTTGCGCCCATAATGAACGGACCGTTATAACCCTCTTCAGATGCAGCGAAGCCGTTACAATTCCACCGCCAAACTTTCTTCGCCTTAACAGGATCCGGATCATCCGCGACATAGTATTCATCCGGAAAGCCATCTCCGTTGGTATCCAGCTGCCGCACAGCGCCGCCATGGGCGCCCGTCATGGCCGCGGCCAGCCTTGCGGCTATATGCTGGGTCATACCCACGTCCGGCTTTTCCTGGGTTTCCTTCTGCTGCTGCACAATAGTGGAAGCCAGGCTGGATTTGGCGCTGCCGATGGTGGTGCTGTTGTAAGCATCCCTTAGCCCATCATAGTCCGTTGCTACCACCCGGGCAGCGGCGGAAACTTCCAGGTCCGGAAAAAACACAGAAACCGAATCTCCCAGCAGCACCCGCTCCAGCGGGATCCGTCCGGCATACTCTGCAGTTTGATCCAGGGAAACATGCTGCACCGTCAGCGACACATTCGGCACGCCGATCTGATTTTCTTCGATATACCGCTCCGCCCTGGCGCGAAGCATATCCTCCGTGGGCGTCTCAAGCCATTCGGAAGAGAAATCCACCGGCAGGATCCGGGTATAGCCGAAATTACCCTGCGCATTTACGGTCCGTTCAGGAAGTACCACAAGCTCTGCAGAAGCTTCATCTGCAGACGCCCAAAACGGATAAATCCCGGTGTAGCAGTTGGCGCAGTTTTCATCTTGCTCCAATGATACCAGGTTCTTGCCGTAGCGGATGGACACGCCCTGATCAGAACCGCGCCGGGTAAAGAGCTTCACCGTGAACCGGTCAAATTCATACTCGCCGCCAAAACAGTCCAGCACTGAGCCCTTCATGCCTCCCAGTAAGGACCAAATGGTGGCAGGCTTCTGCACGCCCATTTCGGAACCGGCGGCCTTATCGGTCCAAAAATCAAACAGACACTGGGGGGTGCTGTTGGCCTTCAGCGCAGCCAGTGCGGCCGCAGCGCCTACAGCGCGAAAAGGATCCACCGTATTGCCGGACAGATCGTAGGCGATGTGCCGGGCCCGTACGGTGACCGTACCGTTGCTGCTGGGGATTCTCCGGTAGATCCGGAAAGGCTGCGGGTCCGCTACCGGATTAGGTTTTGCCAAAATAATGGCACGTCTGACAAGGTTCTTGTAATGGATTCCGTTGGTAGGATAGCGCAGCGACAGCTCGAAGGAGCCGTTCAGTTCTTCTACAACATTCCATGACAGAACGTCGACCAGCACGCCGATACCGTTGGTATCGAACGCACGTTCGTCAGCGCTGTAAAGAATC
Organism: Faecousia sp.; assembly: GCA_045578895.1. Taxonomy (GTDB): domain Bacteria; phylum Bacillota; class Clostridia; order Oscillospirales; family Oscillospiraceae; genus Faecousia. Next base: position 3,140 of record JAZNLC010000127.1, read on the forward strand.
GGTCTCACAGTTCCCACCACCTTGGAATAATTTCAACTTTGGTGATACCCCCAGAGAAGCTGACAGCGTTGTCGCCGGGGGAAAGCGCCGGGAATACCGGCGCATAGATGATCCCGTTTTGGTAGACGGGAGCGCCCTCTCCCGGCTGGCTGTAGGCCTGCATCAGCTCGCAATCCAGAATAATGGGGTTGGATATTTCTTTGATTTGCGCCGTCACAGCGCCCACTGTGACCGCCCCCGGGCCGTTGCCGTAGACGGTGATAACCGGAAGGGCATCGAAAGAAGTTGGGTTGTGAAGGCTTCCGGGGGCTTCAAAGAGAACAGGATCGTCGCCGCTTACAAGAAAAGATTGCGGGGCACAATCAAATCGGATCGTGCAGCGGCCGTAGCGGTTCAGAGCGTTCTCAATATCCATCGGTCCTTTAAATATGGCCATGCGGTAATGGGTGGGATCATAGGAGTCCTGCAGCTTTTGGTACCCATCGCCGCTCATGAGCCAGGCCGCAATCTCATGGGCCAGCTCAGGGGAAGGCTTGTCCCCGTGGAAATAAACTTCGTAAGGCTGTGTGTAATTCTCCCAGGCTTTTTCCAGGGCATGCAGATTTCCATTGCGGCCGGCAATGGAAAATGTCTGCATTTTGCGGCCGGACACGGTCATCTTGCGATAGCGCTCCACCCGGATATGAAAATCTGTTGACGAATGGTTGCCAAAGAAAAAACTATTAGCCACTGAGTCCTGCCTCCTTCATCTCTACCTCATGTTGTATGATGTCCATAACCCTGTAAGCGAGATCTTCTCCGGATTCGCCGGGCTGCTGATGGATGTCGATGTTGAAGCCTCCATAGTTGTGGGCAATAGCCCGGGAATTGGATGCAGGTGCCTGCACCATGGAAGGATAATCGCCAACCCGTTCCAACTGCGCGGTAAGAAAAGCATCCTTGCCGGCAAGGATCGGTTTCGTATTACCAACGGAAGAATCAAAAGACACCATTTGATTGAGCCCCGCAAGCCCCAGCTTCGCCGTATCCGCTACAGTCCGCTGGAAGGCTTCTTGTCGACTTGTAACGCCCCGGATCAGCTCATCCATCATATTGATACCCGCTAGTCTGAAAGATGTTGGCAGGTTCGCAAGGCCTCCTTCTGCAATCATGGTAATCTTCGACATAAGGTCATCTACAGAGGACTCAGCCTTAGAGAGCTCAAAAAAAGCAGCATTGATTTCGTCAATGGTGATTTCGGTGTCGTTGACCAGTGCATCCATGATCATCATGGATTCTTGTGTCCCATCAGAAAGCTTTATGACTAGCCCATCGTAGAGCCCCATTTCGATGGCTTTTTGGATGTTGCCTTCATATTCCAGGAATGCTCTCTGCTGACTTGCCCAGTTTTCCAGGATCTTGCTGGCAGTATAGTCACTCTCAAGAGACAGCTCTTCAAACAGACCAATCTGAGATCGAATCGATACTTCAGCGTCCCTTCTCACTTCGGAATAGCCTTGGCGGATCGCATCAAGAGAGGCTTCAGTCTCTTCGATTGCAGCGGCCTGTTCATCCATGGAACTGGTGAGATCTTCCGTAGTTTGGCTGTACTGCCTGCTTGCCTCCTCCGCGAGTGCAATATCGTCGCTGTAGGATTCAAATTTCTTCTCAGCATCTGCAATCTTCCGATTCAGCTTCTTTTGGTCGGCGGCATTAGTGTCAATCGAAATCTGCAGGTTTTTATATTCCTGGGTCAGTGCATTAACACTGGACTGTGCCGCATCCAGCCGATCAGCGGCATCCAGCCAGGCTTGACCGCCTGTATTCAGTAACCGGTCATGCTCCCGCTGCGCCTCGATCAGTTCATTCTCCGCAGCCGTCAGGTCAGCTGTGACAGCAATCTGTCGTTCAGTAAGATTTTCTTCATCCTTCTGAAGCAGCCTCAATTTAGCCTTAGCTTCTATAAGTTCAGCCTCAGCAGCGCCGCGTGCTTTAAGGACCTCCGAAAACTTTTCCTGCATTGCAGAGGCAGTGGCATATTCCTTCCATGCGTCGATATCTGTACGAACAGCATCGATATTTTTGTTCATTAGGCCGGTCTGCTCATCGATGGACAGATTCAGATCCGGAACGAGCTTGTTCAGTTCCTCAACGATCAGCGCGTATTCCCGCTGGGCCACAGCGTTATCCAGGCCGGCATCTTCCAGCTCTTCCAGGCGATCCGCATAATTACCTGCAGCATAGGCGGCAGCAGCGATCTCCTCTTCCGCTTTCTCGAACTGTTTGTTGGCTCCGGTAACAGTCTTTTCAAAATCCTTCATGGAGGCCGCCAATTCATCCGGAGCGGACACATTGGACAGATCCTCAGTTACTTTTTTCAGCGCAGCGGTAGCGCCCTGCAGAGCGGGGATAGCAGCATTCAGCAGAGGATCACCAATCACGCCCAAAAACTGGCGCCAGCTTTCCGAAAGCTCGCCGTTTACGTTGGTCCACTCGCCCGCTTCCCGGGCAGCCTGTCCCATTGCGCCGGATGCCGCATTACCCGCTTCCACCATTGCCAGCAGCACATCGACCTTCTGCGCCTCAGACAGGTCCTTGAAGCTTTGGGCGTAGAGCTCATTGGCTTTTGCGTTACGGGTGGTTTCCGTTGCGGCAATACCCAAAGCGGCATCGTTTGCGTAATTGCCTTTCAGGAAAGACTGCAGCGTTTCTGTGGCCTCTTCGACGGTCTTGTCATAATACGCGGCAGAGTCAGCCGCGGCCCGCATAGCACGACTGGCAATGTCTAGAGCTTCCCCGGAATCCGCACCGACCGATTTTGTGAACGCAAAGACCGACGTGAAGGATTCCTGCATACGGGTAGTGGCAATCTTGGTTTCATCGGAGATGGCGTTTAAGGAATCCTCCGCCGCATCTTTCATATCGCCGAAGGCCTGATCAAACTGGGCAGAAGCGGCCCGGATATCCGAGGCAGCCCCAAGGGATTCTACTGCGATATCTTTAACAGCCTCGCCCACATCCTGAAGTACATCCAGGATCGCGCCGGATGCCAGGTTTGCTTTCAGAACATCGCCGAAACTAAGTGCGGCATCGCCGGCATCTTCGGTTTCCTCGGCAAAATCCTCCATAGCATCTCCCATGCCGTTGAGCTGATCCGTGGTGTCCT
>JAZNLC010000128.1:0-1559 GCA_045578895.1 Faecousia sp.
CGCTGGACAGCTGCCCGGTACTGATTCGTGTCAATGCCTTCGGCACCAAGGTCACAGAAGTATCCTTCCTCACCGCCAAAAGCATCATCGTAAACTTTGACCCCACCCTTGCAGAAGAATAAAGCAACACCCCGGAAGATCGTCTTCCGGGGTGATTGTTTATAGTTGTGAGAAAACGGTTCCCAGGCTTTCATGAAATACCAGATCCGCGTAGCTGTCATAGGGTGTTTCATCCCGATTGATCAGCACCAGCCGATTACCCCGGTAATAGCGGATCAGCCCCGCCGCCGGATATACCGTTAAGCTGGTACCGGCAACGATCAAAAGGTCGGCATTTTCGATGGCGGCAATGCTCTTTTCCAAAACATCTCCATCCAGGCTTTCCTCGTAAAGCACCACATCCGGCTTTACAATGCCGCCGCAGACACATATGGGAATATCTGTACTGTCGCGCACAAACTCGGCGCTGTGGAATTTTCCGCAGCAAGTGCAGTAGTTGCGAAGCACGCTGCCGTGCAATTCCAGCACATTCCGGCTGCCAGCCTTTTGGTGCAGGCCGTCGATATTTTGCGTAATGACGGCGCTGAGCTTTCCTTCCGCTTCCCAGCGGGCCAGCACCTTGTGGGTTACATTGGGCTCAAAGCCAAGGGGCAGCATCTTCTCCCGGTAGAACCGGAAAAAATAGGCAGGATCCCGCAGATAAAAGCTGCGGGATATGATACTCTCCGGCGGATAGTCAAACTTTTGATAATACAATCCATCCACACCACGAAAGTCCGGGATGCCCGATTCGGTACTGACACCTGCGCCCCCGAAAAAGACAATGTTCTTACTCTCCGCTATCCACTGTTTCAAGCGCTGCACGGTCTTCCTCCTCCATCTCCCTCAGAAGCTTCCTGTCCTGCTTGGAAGAAAGATCCAGCTTTTCGTACATATCGGGCCTGCGCTCTCTTGTGCGGCGCAGCGCCTGCTTACGGCGCCACTGGCGCACCTTCTCATGGTTGCCGGACAGAAGGATCGCAGGCACTTCTCTGCCGTGCCAAACCGCCGGACGGCTGTACTGGGGATATTCCAGCATACCGCTGTAATGACTCTCATCTTCAAAGCACTCAGGGTCAGCCAGCACGCCGGGTACCATGCGGCACACGGCGTCAGTCACCGCCATGGCAGCGATCTCACCGCCGGTAAGCACAAAATCACCCAGGCTGATTTCTTCGTCCACGCACTCGTCGATAAACCGCTGGTCGATGCCCTCGTAGTGACCGCAGACCATAATCAGATTCTCCATCTTGCTCAAGCGAATGGCATCGACCTGCTGAAAGGTTTTGCCGCAGGGAGAAAGGTATATGGTATGCACTTCCCGTTCACCCTTGACAGCTTCCCAGCAGCGATACAGGGGGTCTGCCTGCATCACAGCGCCACGGCCGCCGCCGTAGGGATAGTCATCCACCTGGTTCTGCTTGTTGGTGGTATAGTCCCGGATCTGATGGGTATCGATCCTGATATAGCCACGCTCCTGGGCGCGGCCCAGGATGCTTTCGCTGAGCACATCGCCCACG
>JAZNLC010000129.1:0-11970 GCA_045578895.1 Faecousia sp.
ATGCGGCGAGCCGCCGCTAGCCCATGTAGGGGCGGATGACCACATCCGCCCGGGCCGAAGTGGTCTTCGACCCCTACAAAGTCTATCGAATAGTACTGCAAAAACGATACCGAGCGGTGCCCAATGGTGTAACGACAAGCAGCGCACCGTGCACGCATTGTCAGCGGGCACTGCCCGCATAAACGATCATTTATATCACCAAACAAAGAAATCCGGGATGGCGATTGCCATCCCGGATTTGTGCTTACTTCCAAAGGCCGACGGGGTATTTGCCCGCGGAGGTCATCTCCCGCAGCGCGGCCACCACTACCGGCTTATCAGCAGCATAAGTAACGCCATACCACTTGTCGGCGGAACGCAAAACTTTAACGACAGCTTTGCCTTCTTCCAGCAGTTCGCTGACGGTCTTGGGCAGGAAAAACTCTGCCTTGGCGGGGTTCTTGGCTACATCCTCTTTCAGGAATTTGGGGAAGCGGGCTTCTGCCTCCTGCAAAAAGCTGGGGGTATAACCCCACATATTCATAGAAACGGGAGTGTCGAAAGCCAAATCCTCCCAGGTTTCGCCGTCTACGGTGAAGTGGATGCCGCCGTCGTACTTTTCGATCCGGGTGCGTTCCACCACGCTGGTCAGATATCCCTTTTCATCCACCCGGCAGACGCCTCTTGCCACGCTGCCGTTATCGGTAACGGTGTTGCCAAGCTGGTAGCCCACCATGCAGTAGTTGTAACGGTCGGTGTCTTCGTTACTGCTCAGTGCCTCGTAGAGAACCCGGAATGCGGATTGGCCATAGTAGTCATCGGCATTGATCACGCCGAAGGGAGCGCCATCGATCTCGTTTTTGGCGCACAGCACCGCATGGCTGGTGCCCCAGGGCTTGGTGCGTTCCGCGGGGATCTGAAAATCCGCAGGCAGGGCTTTATCCAGCTCCTGATAGGCATAGCGGATCTCCATAGGGCACTTTTCCAGGCGCTTGCCCACGGTGTCCATAAAGTCCTTTTTGATGGCCTCTTTGATAATGATCACAGCGGTCTCAAAACCTGCCGCATGGGCATCATATAAAGAGTAGTCCAAAATCGCTTCGCCGTGGCTGCCCACGGGATCGATCTGCTTCAAACCGCCGTAACGGCTGCCCATACCGGCTGCCATCACGACCAAGACGGGTTTCTTTGCCATAGTAAGTCACTCCTTTGCAGTTATTACTCATATTATATCGCTTTTTCCTCAAATAGCAACCCTTATTTCAGGGAGGCGGTATCCAGGAAAATACTGTCCTTGCGCAGTTTCTCCCAAGAGAAGACCGATGCCAACTCCCGGGCGCTGATGGGTGCGGGGGTATCGGTGAGCTGCGCCGCGTGGGCCAGCATGCCCAGCAGCTTTTCAGGAGTGCAGCGGCAGCGCAGCGCGCCCATGTCCAAATCCCGGTCCCGCTTGCTCAGGCGGCGGCCGTCGGCAGCCATCAGCAGGGGCACATGGCCGTAAGTGGGATTTAAAAATCCAAACAGATTCTGTAAATACATCTGCCGGGGAGCGGAGCTGAGCAGATCCGTGCCCCGCACCACTTCCGTAACACCGGCTTCGCCGTCGTCTACGGTGACAGCCAACTGGTAGACATACACACCGTCAGCCCGGCGCACCACAAAATCACCGCATTCTTTCTGCAGGTTCTGTGTGTAGCGGCCCTGGCACAAGTCATTCAATTCCCAGTGACTATCGGTGACCTTTACCCGCCAGGCAGGATCCCTGTGAAAGGCATCCCGCTGGGATTGCGTCAGCTCCCGGCAGGTGCCGGGATATACATAGGTGCCGTCGGACAGGTGGGGCGCATTGACACTGTGGAGCTGGCTGCGGGTGCAGTAGCAGGGATAGAGCAATCCCAAATCCATCAGTTTTTCAAAATAGCGGTCGTAGACCGCGCTTCTTTGACTTTGGGGCGGTGTCTCCACATCCCAGTCAAGGCCCAGCCACAAAAGATCCTGGCGCAGCACCTGGGCGAATTCGGCGCTGGTGCGCTGGGTATCCAAGTCTTCCATCCGCAGCACCAAATAACCGTTTTGGGAGCGGACGGAAAGCCATGCAATCAGCGCGGCAAACACATTGCCCAAGTGCATCCGCCCGGAGGGGGTGGGGGCAAACCGACCCACAGGTACTTTCTTATCCATCACAAGATCCCCTGAAACCGCAAAAAACACCAGCCCAGCACGAACACGATGGCGATCAACAGCAAAACAGCCAGGGCGGTCAATCCGCCAAGACCTTTGTTTTTGCCGCTGTTGTAAACATTGTCGCTGTAGGCATCCATATCTTCATCGGCGGTATCGTTGTTGTAGGCGCGTACCCGGCCATAGCGGTTGGAGTAGTTGTAATAAGTCTCCTCAGATTCCTCGCCGTAGTCGGTCTCACTTTCCAGCAGGACATCAGCCTCTTCCAGTTCTTCTTCCAGGCGGGCTTCCGCTTCCTCCAACGCTTCTTCCAGCAGAAGCTCCTCTTCCAGCCGCCGAAGCTCTTCCTTTTTATCCTTAAACATCAGAAGACCTCCTTTTGGTTCTATTCTACTCTACAATGTTCCGGTTGTAAAGCGAAGAAAACACCCTCACAATTGCGCAATGTCATTTCGTTTAGATGACCCGTCATTCCGAGCCAGTGATCACACTGGCGTGGGAATCCCGTAAACAGAAGGAGATTGCCACACCAGCGTGCGCGCTGGTTCGCAATGACGTACTAACGAAATGACATTGCACAGCTGCGAGGGTGTTTGCTTATCCGATACGGCGCTGCATCAGCTCCGGGTTGTCGGCATACTCCAAAGCGGTCTGCTTTGTGATACGGCCCGCCCGGTAGGCGGCAAAAAGGGATTGGTCCATGGAGATCATGCCGTCACCGCTGCCGGAAGCAATGGCGGCGGGGATCTGATGGTTTTTGCTGTCACGGATCATACTCTTGATGGCACCGGTCATATGCATCACTTCAAAGACCGGAAGCTGCCCACCATTTACATCCGGCACCAGCTGCTGGGATACCACGGTTTTCAGCACGGCGCTGAGCTGGATGCGGATCTGATCCTGCTGGTCAGCCGGGAAGGTGTCGATGATCCGGTCAATGGTGTTGACGGCACCCTTGGTATGCAGCGTAGCCAGCAGCAAATGGCCTGTTTCCGCGGCGGTCATGGCGGTGCGGATGGTTTCCAAATCCCGCATTTCCCCCAGCTGGATCACATCCGGCGCCTGCCGCAGACAGGCCCGAAGAGCGGACAGATAATCCGTGGTGTCCACTGCGATCTCCCGCTGGCTGACAATACTCTTGCAGTTGCGGTGCAGATACTCAATGGGGTCTTCCAAAGTGATGATATGGCAGGCCCGGGTTTTGTTGATGCTGTCGACAAGGCAGGCGAGGGTAGTGGATTTGCCGCAGCCGGCAGTGCCGGTGACCAGCACCATGCCGCTGTGTTCCCCGGCCAAAGCCATTACCTGCTCGGGAATGCCCAATGCCTGCCAATCCGGGATGGAAAAAGCGACCACCCGGATCACAGCCGCCAAAGAACCTCTTTGCCGGTAGGCATTGACCCGGAACCGGGCAAGGCCCGGTACCGCAAAGGAAAAATCATCGTCGCCGGTGTTTTGAAAGTGCGTTATGTCCCGGGCGGCCAGCTCATAAATTTCCCGGATCAAAGCTTCGGATTGTACAGGCATCAGCCGCGTTTCATCCATGGGGGTCAGCAGACCTTCCAGCTTGCAGCTGACGGGGGCACCGGGCACCATGAAAATGTCGGAGACACCCATTTGGGCCGCCTGGTTCAAATATTCCATCAATTTTGTCATTGGGATCCTCCTTGCCAAACCGGGAGGGTATCTTCCGGCTGCCAATCTCCTGCGGGCAGCAGCTGCCAACGCAGGATCTCATAGTGATCATTCGTGATCTTTACCGCCACTTCCAACACCTGACCGTCGGATACGGCGCAGCGGTAGCTGTAAATGCCGTTTTCTTGTGTAACATCTGGCCCAATTACGCCCCTGCGAAGCTGGGAAAGGATCTGCTCCGCTTGGGCATCGGCGGTGTAATAGCCGGCAACGGCCGTGACCATGCTGTCGCCCAGCCGCTGGTCTGCCTGCACGGTGGTGACGCTCAGCAGGGCAAATATCACCAGGCAAAGCACCGAGAAAATTACCAGCAGGGAGCTTGCGCCGATGGCGGGAAAGCGGTTTTTCATGGTGCCACCTCCTGCCAGCTTACCGGGAAGCTGATCAGGACGGTATCCTGATACACGGCTTCCAAATATACCGAACCAAGGGCTTCGCCGGATGCTTCTGCCGGAAGCATGCGGATCTCATAGGTTTCCGCCGGGATGTACCAGTGGCCGGAACGCTGCGCACCGGACATTTGTGTGGCGACAGCTTCCGGACTGCCGGTGACTTTCAGCAGCTCCGCTACGCTTTGCATGTGGATCAGGGCCGCGTCCCGGGCGGTATTTTGCCTGGCGGTTTCGTCTGCCCACAGAAAGACCCGCAGGCACAGCGCTGCGGCGAAAGCCAGGACCAGCAGCATGATGCACAGCTCTGTCAGTGCCAGAGAAACTCTGCTCTTCATGGCCGCGCCCCCTCTCTCAGCCGGGGCATCAGGGAAAGGACCGTTTCCGGGCCGCCTTCCTGCCGCAGCCGGAAGGTAAGCAGGTTTTGCCCGGCTTCAATTTCCAGCGCGGCCAGGGGCAGAATCTTTTCTCCGTCCTCCGGGGCAAACTGCCCGCCAGCCGGGGTGAACAGCTCCCGCAGCCAGCCGTCATAGCAATATATCCGGGTCAGATATTCGTCTGTGCCGATGGTTTGGGAGAGCACCAGCGCATCGCCACCGCCGAATTCACCTGTCAAAGGCGCAGCTTCGCTCTGCCGCACCCTGGTGGCCAGATACTGGGCCGCGGTGCGGTTTGCATAGCTGAGGCTTCCCCGGCGGGTGAGCCTTTGATAGACCCCGGCACCGCTCAGCAGGACCGACAAAATGCCTGCGGCAAATACCACAAACACCAGCAGGGCCGCGGTGACCGTCAGCGCCTTTGCTTTCCCATTTTCTCTCATGTTTCCCTCTGCAATACGGTGATCTGCGGCATCAGATTTTCCGCATACACCTCATAAAATACAATATAGCGGCTTCGGTTGATCCGAATGCCGTAGTGTTCTTCCAAATAGGCCACATCCTGGGGATAGCGGCCTTCGGCGGCATAGCAGGCCACCGCGCTGCGGCGTAATGCCGTTTCCAGCCGCGCCCGGCCTTCTTCCCCGGAATCCCGGGCCACCCGGCTCACACCGATAAAAAACCACAGCAGCAACGCTATGGCCAGCAGCAATGCCGGCAATTGTTTTCCCAGCTTCTTCATAGGCGATCACCCAATGGCGGACATGATGTGCGCCAGCGGCAGCAAAACCGCCAGCAGTACACTGCCCATTAACACGCAGGCGGCTACTACCATGGCAGGTTCCAGTTTTTCCGTTTGGCGCTCCAGGGCGGCTTCGCTTTCTTCCAAAAGCTGGCCGGCGATCTGGGAAAGGATCAGCTCCTCCCGGCCACTGCGGGCACCTGCTTCCAAAAGGCGGCATTGGGCGGCAGAAAGCATTCCGGTTTCCCGCAATGCCCGGGCAAGGGACGCACCCTGTGCCAGCAAACGGCAGCATTGGGCGCAAAGCCCTTGAAATATGGGGATTTCTGCCAAAGAGGCGGCGGTCTCGGCAGCTTCCTGGGCGGTCATACCGCTGCGGAAGGCCATGGACAGGGCCTGGAGAAAACGGGCCCGGTTGACCTTTGCCGCCACACCTTTATCGCCCAAAGGGGATTGAAGGGCTTTCTTCAGCCAAATACGAATGCCGGGAATTGCCAATGCCCCTGCCAATAAAACGGCAACGGTCAAAATCACAGGAAGAGCCTTTCGGATGCCTGCGCCAAAAGCCAGCATAGCGCCGGCAAAGCCGGTGAGTCCGGTGCCCAGCTGGGCATACACCTGGTCAAAAACCGGCAGAACCCAAACCAAAAGCACCGTCATCACTGCCAGCAGAACCAGCAGCAGCACCGTGGGATAGACAACGGCACTCCGCAGGCGGGAAGTCAGCCTTGCCCGGTTTTGATAGTAAAGGGCCAAAGATTCCAGAGCTTCCTCCAATGTGCCGGCGGCTTCGCCCACCCGGATCAGGGTGCATACATAGCCGGGGAAGGCTTCCGATTCCCGGAATACCTGAGACAAAGGTTTTCCTTCATCCATGCCCCGGGCCATAGCGCCCAGGATCTGCTTTAAAGAACGGTCCTGCTCATCGGCACGGAGCAGCGTCAGGGCATCGCCAAAGCCGATGCCGCTGTGGAGCAGGTGGGAAAGGGCCATACAAACCGAACCGATGGCTTCATTTGTAAGTAATTTCTGCTGCATAGAAACCTCCGGTCAGTAAAAATATTTGGCGGAATAATTGGTGCCGTTGCCAATAAACTCCATGATCTCCGGGCTTCGGTGAGAAGAGGAAGCGAAGGTGGGATCCATGCGCTGCCAGGCAGCACCGTCAAAGAAGATCACACCGTCCACCCAGCCGGTGCTTTCTGTCCATACGCTGATCCAGGCATGATACACGCTGCCCGCGTATCCCACCACCAATTTGGCGGGAATCCCCTGACTGCGGAGCATGCCGGTCATCAGGGCGGCATAGTCAAAGCAGATGCCGCTTTTCTTTTCCAAAACGGCGTCCAGATCCGGCAGGTAGCCGCTTTTGACCGTGGCAGCCAGCGCTTTGTCATAGGTGAGGGTGGTGACCACATAATCATAGATCACAGCCACCTTTTCCAGGGGATCCGTGATATCTGTGGTGAGGATAGCGGCTTGCGTTACGGTTTTGGGTGCCGCGTCAAAATGCACATACTGGTTGGAGCGCAGGAAAGGGGCAAAGGGGTCTTCCAAAGTGACATCCAGCTGCAGCGACAGGATCGCGGCATACTTGCTGCCTTCCACATTGCGGTAGACCGTGACCCGGTACTGCCCGTTGTCATCAGACAGGGGAAAGGCCGTCCATTGTGTGGGGGTCAGATTATAGGTATAGGTGGTAGATGGCCCTTGCAGTCGCACTTTCAGCCGCCGGGAGTCGTCCTGCTCACAGAGAACCATGATATAGCCCTTTTCTGTGTTGGAGTAATCGATGACGATGCCGCCGCCCTCTTGGGTAAGCTTGCCGGAGGGTTCTACGGTGGCGTGGGTCTGCACCACCGGCGGTGCGTCCTGCAGAATCAAAACCTCCTGGGTTTCTACAGGAACCGGCAGCGTGGGAGCGGTTGTGTCAGGTGCGGCAGAGGAAACGGGTGCGGTGGACGCGGGAAGAGAGGGCGCGGGTTCTTGCTGACAGCCAAACAGGCATACGGTCAAAGCCAAAAACAGAATTACCCCGATCCGCTTCATGCCGACACCCCCTTCCGTTTATTTTCAGTATAGCATCTGTGGGCATGGAAAGTAAAGTTTTGATTGCAATTATACAAAATTGCTGATAAGATATGGCTGTAATGCAAAGATCTCCGGGAGGTGAACGATATGGCTGAAAAACTGCAGGTTTCCATGCTGGGAAGCTTTTCCCTCGGCTATGATGGGAAAACTGTGGACGACAGCAGTAACCGCATGAAAAAAGTGTGGCTTCTGCTGGCATATCTGATCTATTCCCGGGGAAAGCACACCACCCAGGAGAATTATCTTTCCCTGCTGCAGGGCGGCAAAGCTGACAGCGAGGATCTTTCCGGCAGGCTCAAAGCCCTGTTCTACCGGGCAAGGACCATGCTGGACCAACTGTATCCCGATGCGGGCCATCAGCTGATCGTCCGCAAAAACGGAACCTATTGCTGGAACACGGAGATTCCCATCACGCTGGATGTGGAGGAATTTGACCGTTTGCGCAGTAACCCAGCGGAATCGGAGGATGCCCAGCTGGAGCAAAACCTGCAGGCGCTGGAACTGTATAAGGGAGATTTTCTCCCCAAGCTTTCCATGGAGCATTGGGCTATGCCCATCGCGGCCTATTACCATCAGGCTTATTTGGAAACCGTGGATCAGACGCTCACGATGCTGGAAGACCGTAGCCGGTGGCAGGAAGCTGCCCAGTGGAGCAGAAAGGCCCTGAAGATCGAACCCTACAGCGAGGGCATGTATCAGCATCTGATGCGCTGCCTGCTGGCGATGGAAGACCGCAGCGGTGTCATCGCGGTGTATGAGCAGATGAGCGAACTGCTGTTTGACACCTTCGGCGTGATGCCAGCGGAAGAAAGCCGCCGGCTCTACCGGGAAGCTTCCAGGCAGGTGAGCAGCCAAAGCGTGACGATGCATGCGGTAAAAGAGCAGCTCCAGGAACCGGAACGGGCCAAAGGCGCTATGTTCTGCGAGTATGATTTCTTCCGGCTGCTGTATCAGGTTCAGGCCAGAGCCATTGCCCGCAGCGGTGAGGTGATCCACATCGCGCTGCTGTCCGTCCACGGTCAGTTTCAGAAGGAACTGGCCCGAAGAAGCCTGGATATCGCGGTGGAGAATCTCAAAAACCTGGTTTTGAGCAATCTGCGCCAGGGAGATGTGGTCAGCCAGTGCAGTATGTCCCAGCTGGTGATCATGCTGCCCCAGGCCAATTACGAAAACAGCTGCGCCGTGTGCCGGCGGATCATCAAAGCCTTTGAGCGGCAGTATCCCCACTCGCCTACGGAGATCCGTTTCCATGTACATCCTCTGGAGCCTATGCTTCCGGAGAATCACCCAAATGCGGTTTTATAAATACCCAGAGGCCGGTTTTACCGGCCTTTTATTTTTGCCATTGACCGTCCAAAACACCCTGTACCACGATGCGGTTGGTATAAACACCGTTGCCGATGCAGGTAGACAGCGTCAGAAACCGGTCATCTGCGGTGACAGAACCCGGCAGCTCCAAGAGGCTGGAGGAGAGAAAATGCTCTGCGGCCTGTGCTTTGGCTTCGGTATCGGGGAAGTACAGCCGGTAGGTGTCGCTGTCCACAGGGGCATCGTAGACCGAGAAAACCCGGTAGCGGAATACCTGATCGGCGGTGCAAAGATAAATATAAGGGTGGCTGTCTGTGAAGGATGGATCTTTAAAATGCTTTAAGCTGCCGAACATGGAGCCGTCGCTCATGTGGTGGCCGTAAAGAATGGTATTGAAGTCGGAAAGCTCCGGGCTGTTCTTCTGTTCTAAAAAGATGCTGCCGCCACTGTTATGCTTGCCGTCCCATGCGGTATGCAGGTAGACTTCGTTATCGCGCCCTTGCATCAGCGGATAGGAAATGACGGTGTCCGGGATGTAGATCCAGCCCAGTACATCGGGATTGATTTGCCGCAAAGCCCATACATTGACTTCTGACAAAAATCGCGCGCCTGCATCCATGGGAATCACGGTGGGAGCGGTTTCCGAAAGGGGCAGCGTCTGCTCGGGGATCTCCACCAGCTCCTGGGCGACGGTCTCCGGCCGGGTATCGCCAAAGGCGATCATTTGGGCCTGGTTGTAGCTCTGCCGGTTTTCGCTGTAAAGGAGCATTTGCCACAGCGCCATGCCGATGCTGCCCACAAAGACCAGCGCCAACAGAATTTGAATTGGTAAGCGAAGCTTTTTCAAAGCAGGTCCTCCTTCCGCTGATAATCCTTTTTACAGTACCAGTATACTGCCCCAGGGTCACAAAAACTGTGATATTTTCCGGACCGGTTTTCAAAAAACAGAAAAATATATAAAATCTGCCCCGTGGAGATCCACGGGGCAGAATTGGCTTGTGGGGATTATGCTTCTTCCTCGTCTTCCTTCTTGCGGCTCAGCTTCAGCAGACCCAGGCCGGACAGTGCGCTGATGCCCAGGTAGAACATCATGGGATCGCCGGTCTTGGGAACGTCGGCCAAAGGAACTTCCTCGTCGGGGATGTCGACCAGACCGTCATCCTCGTTCTGAGGCTGGGGCTCGCCGCCTGTCTGAGGCTGCTCCTGAGGCTGCTCCTGAGGTGCCTGCGCAGGAGGCTCGGGGGTGTAGTAGGTGTAGTATACCAGCACGGTGTTGGTGCCGAAGGGAACGGTGATCTCGTCGATGGCACTAAACTCGTATGCGTAGGGGTCATCATACAGAGCAGTGGGCAGACCCTGCAGATACTCTGCATCGATGTGGGTGCCGTATTCCGCGGTGCCGCCGACAGGGGTGCCTTCGGGCAGCTGACCCTCGAAGCGGGTATACTCGCCGCCGTCGATGCGGACCATGTAGATCACGGTGTAGTCGTATACATCAATGGTCCACTGGGCATACAGAGTCACATCGCCGCCCTCGGTCATTTCAATACTGTCACCCGGCTGATAAACAACATCACCGTCGGGCTCGATTGCCCAGCCTTCAAAGGTGTAGCCTTCCCGGTCAAAGGGATTCTCATCGACCTGGATTTCGTGCTCAGTGTCGTAGATCTGCTCTTGGCTTTCGGGATCGGTGATGGGGTCTTCGCCCTCGTAATTGGGATCGTAGGTCACGGTGTAGTCGTACTTCTCGTTCTCCTCCCACTGGGCGTAGAGGGTAGCGGTGTTGCTCTCTGCGGTCAGTGCCAAAACCTCTTCAGCGGTATAGGCAGTGCCGGTGCCGTCAGCAGCGGTATTCCAGCCGGTGAAGGTGTAGTTTTCCCGGATGAATGCGTTGCTGTCCACTTCCATGGAAGCTTCGGTGTCGTAGGTCTCGGCGATGTTCTCGCTGTCACCGTAGGAAACGGAGCCGTCGGCAAGCCGGCCGCCGTTGCCGTTGTAGGTCAGGCTGTAGCTGTACTTGTCATCCTCTGCCCACAGTGCGTACAGGGTGATGCTGCCGCTGCCCGCGAAGGTGATGCTGTCACCGCTGTGGATATCCACGGAGCCGTCGGGGCTGTAGGACCAGCCGATGAAGGTATGGTTGGGACGGGTGAATTCGTTGGCATCCACTTCAATGGCATACTCTGCCGCGTAGGTCTGCAGGATGTTCTCGCTGTCAGCCTTGGTTTCGTTTTCACCGAAGTTTGCGTTGTAGATCACGCTGTAGTCGAACTTCTCGTTCTCTGCCCACTGGGCGTAGAGGTCGGCGGTGTTGGCGTCAAAGGTGAGGTTCAGCGCCTGGCCTGCGGTGTAGGCAGTGCCGGATCCGTCAGCGGCGGTGTTCCAGCCGGTGAAGGTGTAGTTTTCACGGACGAAGCCGTTGGCATCGACGGAAACACGGTGCTGCAGGGCATAGGTCTGGGAAACATTCTCGCTGTCGGACTTAGTCTCGTCAGCGCCGAAGTTTGCGTGATAGGTAACCGCGTAGTCGAACTTTTCGTTCTCTGCCCACTGGGCATAGAGGGTGCGGCTGTTGTCCTGGCTGGTCAGGTGGATCTTGTCGCCTGCGGCATAGGCAGTGCCGGAGCCGTCAGCGGCGGTGTTCCAGCCGGTGAAGGTGTGGTTGGCACGGACAAAGCTGTTGGCATCCACATCGATGCTGTGGGTGGTGGCATAGATTCCGGAGATGCTCTGGGCATCCGGCTTTACTTCCGCGGGAACACCGAAGTTGGCATTGTAGCGGACCTTGTAGTCGTACTTGGGATGCTCGCTCCACTGGGCGTACAGGGTACGGCTGTTGCTTGCGGCGGTGAGGGAGATGCTGTCGCCGGGGGCGTATGCGGTACCGGAGCCGTCAGCGGCGGTGTTCCAGCCCAGGAAGGTATAGTTTTCACGGATGAAGCCATTGCTGTCGGCGGTGACGGTGTGGCTTTGTGCATAGACCTGGCTGACGCTTTCACCGTCAAGGCGGGTCTCGTTCTCACCGAAGTTGGCGTTGTAGATGACGGTATAGTCATACTTGGGGTTTTCCTGCCACTTGGCATAGAGGATCTCGCTGCCGCCTTCTGTGAAGGAGAGCAGATCGCCAGCCTGATAGACAACTTCGCCGTTGGGAGCGGTTGCCCAACCCAGGAAGGTGTAGTTGTCACGGACGAAGCTGTTGCCGTCC
>JAZNLC010000130.1:0-4896 GCA_045578895.1 Faecousia sp.
GGCAGAAACAGCGCATCTCATCCGGTCCCATGCGGGCGTTGCACATGCCGCTTTCAATACCAAACCGCCGGTTTTGGGCAGCCCTTGCCGTATCCACACGGTTTTTGATATAGCCGGAAGGTTCCGCTTCCGCACGCTCACGAAGCTGTTCAAAATGAACGCCAGGCACTTCCACAATAATATCAATTCTGTCAAGCATTGGGCCGGAGATACGGCTTCGGTAAGTATCCACGCTACTTTGAGAGCAGGTACACCTGCCGGAAGGATCACCGTACCAGCCGCACTTACAGGGATTCATGGCGCACACAAGCATAAATTCAGCCGGATATGTCACAGAACCGGATGCTCTAGAGATCGTCACTTGAGCATCCTCCAGCGGTTGACGCATCAGATCCAGCGTGTCCTTGCGGAATTCCGGCAGTTCATCCAAAAACAGTACACCTTTATGGGCCATGGATATCTCACCGGGTCTTGGATTTGTTCCGCCACCGGTAAGGCCTGCATTGGAAACTGTATGGTGTGGGCTGCGGAAAGGCCGCTGTGTAATCAACGGAGAATCTTTTTGCAGCATACCCATCACGGAATATACCTGTGTAACTTCCAGGGATTCCTCCCATGTCATATCCGGCAGGATCGACGGCAGACGCTTGCTGAGCATGCTCTTTCCTGAGCCCGGAGGCCCAATCATGAGAACATTATGGCCGCCGGCGGCCGCGACTTCCAAGGCTCTTTTTACATTTTCCTGACCCAGCACATCTTTAAAGTCCAAAGAAGCCGTCTCTTGTCTGGAAGGCACCCAAATCGGTTCTTCCTCCAACACCGTTTCTCCGTTTAACGCGGCAGCGAGTTCTTTTACAGACTTCACCGGTATAATTGCAGGCCCTCTGGACAGCGTTGCCTCCGCAGCATTTTCCGCAGGCACATAAATCGTCTTGATTCCTGCACGCTTTGCGGCCAGTGCCATAGAAAGCACACCATTGACAGGCCGCACATATCCGTCAAGGCTCAGTTCACCGATAAAAGCGCAGGAAGATGACGGTCTTTTCATGCTTCCACAGGCAGACATAATACCCACCAGGATCGGCAAATCATAATGCGTTCCGGCTTTTTTTAAATTTGCAGGTGCCAGATTAACCGTGATGCGGCTGGTTGGAAAAGTCAGGCCACTGTTCTTCGCAGCTGCCCGTACACGTTCCCGTGCCTCCTTTACAGCGGCATCCGGAAGGCCGACAATGTCAAAACCGGGTAAACCGTTGGAGATATAACATTCTGCGCGTACGCAACTGCCGTTGATCCCATGGATTCCCATAGTATTCACGCTGCATATCATAACAAATCCTCCTCCAACTTTTTTGTTATCATACTCCATGGATAGAAAAAACACAATCTTTTTTTCAAAATGTCGCCATAATACATAACCATTCTCATATAGATGTGTCGAATTTAGTTTAGCCAAATCTTTTTTTCCCGAACTAACATGATAACTGCTTTACAAAACGGGTTTGAAGTGCTATGATATACGCGACTGAATTTGAATACTTTAGGAGGTATTTCATTTTGGCTAGAAAATTCAAAACCATGGACGGCAATACCGCTGCCGCCCACGTCAGCTATGCGTTTACCGAAGTAGCTGGCATCTACCCCATCACTCCTTCCAGCCCCATGGCTGACTACGTTGATCAGTGGTCTGCTGCCGGCCGGAAGAACATCTTTGGCGATACTGTTAAGGTTGTTGAGATGCAGTCCGAAGCCGGTGCAGCCGGTACCGTTCACGGCTCTCTGGCCGCCGGTGCCCTGACCACCACCTACACCGCTTCTCAGGGTCTGCTGCTGATGATCCCCAACATGTATAAGATCGCCGGCGAACTGCTGCCCTCCGTTTTCCACGTCTCCGCCCGTACTGTTGCTACCCAGGCTCTGAATATCTTCGGTGACCACTCCGACGTTTACGCCTGCCGTCAGACCGGTTTTGCTATGCTGGCCGAGACCAACGTTCAGGAAGTTATGGACCTGGGTGCTGTTGCTCACTTGGCTTCCATCGAAGGCCGCGTGCCCTTCATCAACTTCTTCGACGGTTTCCGTACCTCCCATGAGATCCAGAAGATCGCTATCTGGGACTACGAAGACCTGAAGGAAATGACCAACATGGATGCTGTCGCTGCTTTCCGTCAGCACTCCCTGAACCCCGAGCGCCCCGCAATGCGCGGCAGCCATGAGAACGACGACATCTTCTTCCAGCACCGCGAGGCCTGCAACAAGTACTATAACGCTTTGCCCGCAGTTGTCGAGAAGTACATGGCTAAGGTCAATGAGAAGCTGGGCACCAACTATCAGCTGTTCAACTACTACGGCGCTGCTGATGCTGACCGCATCATCGTTGCTATGGGTTCCGTCAACGACGTTATCGAGGAAGTCATCGACTACCTGAACGCTCATGGCGAGAAGGTCGGCCTGGTCAAGGTCCGTCTGTTCCGTCCCTTTGCTGCTGACAAGCTGCTCTCTGCAATCCCCGCTACCGCTAAGAAGATTGCTGTTCTGGACCGCACCAAGGAGCCCGGCTCCCAGGGCGAGCCTCTGTACCAGGATGTTGTCATGGCTTTGGCCAAGGCTGGCATCAACGACGTAACCGTCATCGGTGGCCGTTATGGTTTGGGTTCCAAGGACACCACTCCCGCTTCCTTCTTCGCAGTTTACGAAGAGCTGGCTAAGGCCGCTCCCAAGCACGAGTTCACCCTGGGTATCGTTGACGACGTTACCAACCTGAGCCTGGATGAGAAGGTCTCCCCCAACACCGCTGCTGAGGGTACCATCGAGTGCAAGTTCTGGGGTCTGGGCGGCGACGGCACCGTTGGCGCTAACAAGAACTCCATCAAGATCATCGGCGACCACACTGACAAGTACGTACAGGCTTACTTCCAGTACGACTCCAAGAAGACCGGTGGCGTTACCGTTTCTCATCTGCGCTTCGGCGACAAGCCCATCAAGTCCCCCTACTACATTAACAAGGCTGACTTCGTGGCTTGCCACAATCCCTCCTACATCACCAAGGGCTTCAAGATCGTTCAGGACGTTAAGCCCGGCGGCGTATTCCTGATCAACTGCCAGTGGTCTTTGGAAGAGCTGGAGCATCATCTGGATGCCGCTTCCAAGCGCTACATTGCTGAGAATAACATTCAGCTGTACCTGATCAACGCTATTGACCTGGCTATCAAGGTCGGCATGGGCAAGCGTACCAACACCATCCTGCAGTCCGCATTCTTCTCCCTGGCGAAGGTTATGCCCAGTGAAGAGGCGATCGGCTACATGAAGGCCGCTGCTGAGGCTTCCTACCTGAAGAAGGGCCGTGAAGTCGTTGACGCTAACTGGAACGCCATCGACGCCGGTGCTACCGCTTATGTCAAGGTCGAGGTTCCCGCTGCATGGGCAAACGCTGAGGCTGCTGCCGCAGATGTGACCCTGGAAGGCCCCGCCGACACCGTTAAGGTCGTTAAGACCATTCTGAACCCCGTTGGCAAGATGGACGGCTACAGCCTGCCCGTTTCCGCCTTCGCTGATTTGGCTGACGGTCAGTTCCCCTTGGGTGCTTCCGCATACGAGAAGCGCGGCGTTGCCGTTACCGTTCCTCACTGGGACGAGACCAAGTGCATCCAGTGCAACAACTGTGCATATGTCTGTCCCCACGCTACTATCCGTCCCTACGCTCTGACCGAGGATGAGGCCGCTGCTGCTCCCGCTGGCGCACGCATCGTTCCTGTTAAGGCCGGCAAGGGCAAGGGTGTCTACTCCTACACCATGGCTGTTTCTCCCCTGGATTGCATGGGCTGCGGCGTCTGTGTCGGTGTCTGCCCCACCAAGGCTATCGCTATGGTTCCTCAGGAGCAGGAACTGGCCGAGCAGGAAGTCTTCAACTACATGGTTTCCAAGGTTTCTCAGAAGCCCGAAATGGAAGACAACTCCGTCAAGGGCAGCCAGTTTAAGAAGCCTCTGCTTGAGTTCTCCGGCTCCTGCGCAGGCTGTGCTGAGACCTCTTATGCTCGCCTGGTAACTCAGCTGTTCGGCGATCGTATGTACATCTCCAACGCAACCGGTTGCTCCTCCATCTGGGGCGGCCCCGCTGCTACTTCTCCCTACTGCGTCAATGAAGAGGGTCACGGTCCTGCTTGGGCTAACTCTCTGTTCGAAGACAACGCAGAGCACGGCCTGGGTATGTACACCGCACAGGCTGTCATCCGTGAGTCCCTGGCAAACAAGGTCCGTAAAGTCATGGAAACCACCGTTTGCGATGAGCGCAAGGCCGCCTGCCAGGCATGGCTGGACACCTTCAATGACGGTGAGGCCAACAAGGCTGCTACCAAGGCTCTGATCGCTAACCTGGAAGCTAAGGTTTGCTGCGACACCGTTGCTGACATCCTGAGCAAGAAGGAATACCTGTCCAAGAAGTCCGTTTGGATCTTCGGTGGCGACGGCTGGGCATACGACATCGGCTTCGGCGGCGTTGACCATGTTCTGGCTTCCAACAAGGATGTTAACATCTTCGTCTTCGATACCGAAGTTTACTCCAACACCGGCGGTCAGGCTTCCAAGGCTTCCAACATCGGTCAGGTTGCTCAGTTCGCAGCTTCCGGTAAGGAAACCAAGAAGAAGTCCCTGGCTGAGATCGCAATGAGCTACGGCTATGTTTACGTTGCTCAGATCGCTATGGGCGCTAACCAGGCTCAGACCATCAAGGCTATCTGCGAGGCAGAAGCTTACAACGGTCCTTCCCTGATCATCGGCTATGCTCCCTGTGAGATGCACTCCATCAAGGGCGGCATGATGAACTGCCAGGCTGAAATGAAGAAGGCTGTTGACTGCGGCTACTGGAATCTGTTCCGCTTCGATCCCTCCAAGGAAACC
>JAZNLC010000131.1:0-8488 GCA_045578895.1 Faecousia sp.
GGTTGGTTTGAGCTCACCGGCTGCCACTTTGACAAGGAAGCTGCCAATTTCTTCCTGGAACGGGCACGAAACAACGTTGGTCTGATCATCCCCGGTATTGCCCCCTTGAAGGACACTTTCTGGGGCAAGTGGTTGTGGCAGAATCCCAAGATGTTTGAGGAACTGAAGGTGTTCATGGACGAGATCCATAAGACCGGTGCCAAGCTCTTCATTCAGCTGACTGCCGGCATGGGCCGCAGCTGGGCTATCACCGAACTGGTTGGCCCTCTGCATAAGAATAAGCTGACCCGCGCCATTCTCAAGCCCATTCTGGATACCAGCCATGAGCTGGCATCTCCCTCTGCCCAGCCTGCCCGTTGGGCGCCGGATATCATCTGCCCCGAGATGACCAAAGAACAGATCCACGAGATCATCGAGGCCTTTGCCAAGACCGCCAAGCTGTGTAAGGATGCCGGTGTTGACGGCGTGGAAGTCCATGCTGTCCACGAAGGCTATCTGCTGGATCAGTTCTCCATCGAATTTTTCAATAAGCGTACCGATGAGTACGGCGGCAGCTTTGAAAACCGCTACCGCTTTGCCGCGGAAGTTGTCCATGCCATTAAGGAAGCCTGCGGCGATGATTTCCCCGTATCCCTGCGTTACAGCGTTGAGTCCAAGCTGAAGGGTTTCCAGAAGGGTATCGTTCCCGGCGAGGACGCTCCCGAAATGGGCCGCAACATGGAAGAATCCGAGCGGGCTGCCAAGTATCTGCAGGACGCCGGCTACGATATGCTCAACGCCGACAACGGCACTTACGATAGCTGGTACTGGGCCCATCCGCCAATGTACATGCCCCAGAACTGCAACCTGGACGATGTGGCCCACATTAAGAAATTTGTGGATATCCCCGTGGTCTGCGCCGGCAGTATGGAGCCGGATGTGGCTGCTGAAGCCATTGCCGCAGGCAAGATCGACGGCATGGGTGTTGCCCGCCAGTTCCTGGCCGACCCCGAGTGGATCACCAAGCTGATTGAGGATCGCCTGGAAGACATCCGTCCCTGCATCTGCTGCCACAGCGGCTGCTTCAACTTCTCCTCTTCCAAGGGTCACTACAACACCCAGGATTTGAAAGATACCATGGGTCTTGCCCGCTGCGCCCTGAACGCGGAGACCATGCAGAGCAAGAAGCATTACATCAAGCCCGCCAAGAAGGTCAAGAATATCGCCATCATCGGCGGCGGTATCGGCGGTATGGAATCCGCTTTGGTCTGCGCCAAGCGGGGTCACAAGGTCACCCTGTATGAAAAGTCCGGCGAGCTGGGCGGTGTGTTCATTGCTGCTGCCGCGCCTTCTTTCAAGGAAAAAGACAAGGCACTGATCACATGGTACAAGCGGGAGCTGACCAAGTACCCCATTGAGGTCAAGCTGAACACCGAGGTCAAGGATATCGCTTCCCTGGGTGCTGACGAAGTCATCGTCGCTACCGGTTCCAAGGCCAACCGCATCCCCGTTCCCGGCGTAGAAAAAGCCATTGCGGCTGTTGACTTCCTGCTGGGCAAGGCAGAAGTTGGCGAGAATGTTACCATCATCGGCGGCGGCCTGACCGGCTGCGAGATCGCTTACGAGCTGTACCTGCAGGGCAAGAAGCCTACCATCGTGGAAATGATGGACGATTTGATCGTCACTCCCGGTATCTGCCTGGCAAACACCAGCTTCCTCCGGGACTTCTTTGAAGCCAACAAGGTTCCCGTATACCTGGAGACCGGAGTCAAGGAGATCAAGGACGGCACCGTCGTCGCCGCCAAGAAGGACGGCACCGTGGTGGAGATCCCCACCGATTCCGTCATCCTCTCCGTTGGCTACAAGAGCGCGCCCATTGCCGAAAAGTCCAAGCATGTCCATATTATCGGTGATGCCGCCAAGGTGGGCAACCTGCGTACCGTCATTTGGGGCGCATGGGATACCTGCATGAAGCTGTAAGCGGGCAGTGCCCACTTACAATGCGTGCAAGGTGCAGTACGAATCGTTACTGCATTCGTAGGGGCCGTTGACCCCAACGGCCCGCTTGCCAACAAAGTGAGCAGGTCTCCTATCTATCTGATTAAGAAAGGAAAATAACTATGTTCTTAACTGACGAACAACAGGCCATTCTGAATGGCTCCAAAGGCGAGACCATGGCCAAGATTATGAAGACCCTGGTTATGTACGGCGAAACCTTCGGTGCCGACAAAATGGTTCCTGTCACCTCCGAATACAACCACCTGGTCACCTCTTTCGGCCTGAAGATGATGAAGCCCGTTTTTGAGCTGATGCAGCAGCTGATCGATGCCGGTGCCATTTCCCAGCAGAAGTTCTCCGTAGACCCCCGGCCTGTGGATAAGAATGTCCCTGCCAATTTCCTGCAGAACTTCATTTTCAACAAGATCATGTATCCCACGCAGGCATCCTACGAAAGCCAGCTGCAACAGCTGGGTTTGATGGACGAGGACGCCTTCACCTGCGCCTGCTACCTGGTTCAGATGGGCAACAAGCCCAAGAAGGGCGAAATCCTCAGCTGGGCAGAATCCTCCGCTGTTGTATATGCCAACTCTGTACTGGGTGCCCGCTGCAACCGCAACTCCGGCATTATGGACATCATGGGTTCCATCGCCGGTTTTGTTCCCAACTTCGGTCTGCTGACCGACGAAGGCCGTAAGGCCACCTGGATCGTCCAGGTCAAAACCTCCAAGAAGCCCGAAGCACAGTTGCTTGGTTCCGCCATTGGCATGAAGGTCATGGAGGATGTTCCCTTCGTTACCGGTATGAACGAATGGCTGGGCACCGAGCTGACCGATGAGGTCTGCGCCTACCTGAAGGACTTCGGCGCGGCCACCGCTTCCAACGGTGCTGTTGGTCTTTATCACATCGAGCATCTGACTCCCGAAGCCAAGGAGCAGGGCGCGGGTCTGGTCGCCGAAGGCGCAAAGATCTATGTCATCGATGATGCCGAGCTGGAGCGTGTCAAGAACGAGTACCCCGTCATGTGGAAGAATCCCAATGCGCAGCCCAAGCTGTGCTTTGTTGGCTGCCCTCACATGAGCCTGCAGCAGCTGAAAGACTGGACCGACCGGGTTGAAGAAGGTCTCAAGGCCTCCGGCAACGCCAAGGTTTTGGTCCCCACCGTTTTCACCACTGCCCCCGCCGTCCGGAAGGAATTCGAGCAGACAGAGTATGCCGCCCGGCTGAAGGCTACCGGTGTCATTCTCTCCTGTATCTGCCCGCTGATGTACATGAACAATCCCCTGTGCAAGGCCATGCCCGTCATGACCTCCTCCAACAAGCTGCGCACCTACACCACCGCCCGCTACTACACCGAAGACGAGATTCTCGTCAAGATCACCAAGGGAGGTAACTGATATGAAGGAATTTAAAGGCCGCATCGTTGCTCCCGGCACGGTAACCGCTGAAGCCGTTGTATCCCGGGTCGGCTTCAATACCCTGGCATCCTTCCAAAATGCCCTGCAGTTCGGCGACAAGAAAGCCACCTGCGGTGACCAGAACAATGCCGATCTCCACGGCAAGCAGATGGCCGGCAAGGCGCTGTGTCTGCCGCAGACCATCGGCTGCGGCGCCGGCGGCCTGGTGCTGTACTGCGCCTGCGCCATGGAGCGCCAGCCTGCATGCATGCTGTTCAGCAAGCCGATTGACTCTCTGGCTGCTGCCGGTTCTATCCTGGCTTCCGTATGGCTGCCTCAGGTGCAGATGCCCGTCATCGACTCTTTGGGTGATGAATTCCTGGAATATATTCAGGACGGCATGTCCGTTACTGTTCAGGAAGACGGTACCGTTTGCGTCGGTTAATTTCATATTCTTTTGCCGCCCCACAGAAGTGGGGCGGCTTTTT
The DNA here is from genome assembly GCA_045578895.1 of Faecousia sp. Classification (GTDB taxonomy): domain Bacteria; phylum Bacillota; class Clostridia; order Oscillospirales; family Oscillospiraceae; genus Faecousia. The sequence continues at coordinate 3,863 of JAZNLC010000131.1, forward strand.
AGGTAAATTCTTGGAAAAGGTCGAAAAAGGACTTTAAAACCGAAACCTTTTGTGTTATAATAGAGTACCTTTGTATGGACTAATCGCGGCATTCAACATACGCTGCCGCAAGAAAATATAAGAAAGGCGAATCCTATGAACGATCTATCCAAGATTTCCGTGGTGCTTCCTTCCCTGGATCCCGACGACAAGCTGGTTGCGGTCATCGATGGTCTTCTGGAATACGGCTTCACTGATATTATTCTCGTAAACGACGGCTCCAAGCCGGAAAAACTGCACTATTTCGAAGATGCTGCGGCGCAGCATCCCGAGATCCACCTGCTGCACCATCCGGTCAACCGGGGTAAAGGTGCGGCGCTGAAGACCGCATTTGCCTGGTTTTTAGAGAACAGACCCGACGCGTTGGGCGTTGTCACGGTAGACGGTGATAACCAGCACCATCCGGAAGATACCCGCAACTGCGCCCTGCATATGATGGAGCATAACAAGCTGGTGCTTGGTGTCCGGGACTTTGATCAGCCCCAGGTACCTCCCAGAAGCCGCATGGGCAACAAGATCACATCCGGTGTGTTCAAGATTTTTGTGGGCATGACCATTTCCGATACCCAAACCGGTCTGCGGGCGATCCCCACTCACGATATCAAGACGCTCATTGAAATCTACGGCGACCGTTTTGAGTATGAGACCAACATGCTGCTGGCCATGAAAGACAACGGTATCCCCTTTGATGAAGTCAAGATCCGCACCGTATACATAGAGGAAAACAAGTCCTCCCACTTCCACGCGATCAAGGATTCCTGGCGGATCTATAAGCTGATCCTGAAGCATTTCTTCCGCTACACCGTTTCTTCCATCGTCAGTGCAGTGGTGGATAACGGCTTGTTTGCCCTGCTGTCCGGTCTGCTGCACAGCATTCTCACCGGCTTCCCCCTGACCGCTGTCTGTACCGTCAGCGCCCGTGTGATCAGCTCCCTGCTGAACTTCTTTATGAATCACCGTCTGGTATTCCAAAGCAAAGTATCTGTCAAAAAGGCAATGCTGCGCTACTACATGCTGGCGATCCCCCAAATGGCCGCCCAGGTACTGCTGACACAGGGTGTCTATGCGCTTCTGAACATTCCCGACAGTGCCACCGGCCTTCGTACTCTGCTTTACGCAGTGGTGATGACGGTTCTGTACATCGCCAGTTACATGATCCAGCAGCGTTGGGTCTTTTCCGCCAAAACTTCCACAAAGTAAGAGGTTACAAATATGAAAAACAAACCCGAAAAGCGTACCGGTTGGCAGATTTTTTGGTGCATCGTCCGGCGGTTCTTCCTGCTGGTGTTCACTGTGATTGTCATTGCCGTGGTCGCTGCCTATTTGATGTGCAACTTGATTTTTAACGGCCCCTCCCCCAATGCCCGGGACCGGCTGACTATGTCTATGCGGGAATCCAGCGGCATGAAGTGGTTCCCCGCCATCTTCCTGGGTGAAGAAAAAGTTGCTGAAATCGAGAAGGCAGTAGAAGCTACCCTGCCCGCCGAAATGTCCGACAATACCCAGATCAAGATCGATCTGGACAGTGCCGTCGACGGCAATGCCAGCGAGTGGGACGGCCATCCCGACGGCATCCAGTTGGACTACATCCACGGCGATACCTACAATGCCTATGTCATGGTCATCCGGGATCCCAGCCGTGTCTATCAGGCCACTTCCACTGAGTACTATTCCCACGATATTCCCGGTATCCGTATTACCGAAGCCATTGAAAAGGAAGGTGCTATTGCCGCCATTAACGCAGGTGCTTTCTTTGACGACGGCACTGCCAACCCCATTGTCGGCAGCGTTCCCTGCGGTTTGGTCATCGCAGGCGGCAAGGTCGTCTTTAACGGCCATCACGACATGGTTCCTCAAAAGGGTTTTGTCGGCTTTAACAATGACAATGTTTTGGTAGTGGCCCAGTCTATGACTCCCACCAAGGCTATGGATCTTGGTATCCGCGACGGCTGTGAATTTGGCCCTGTGCTGATCATGAACGGCGTTGTGAATGAGGAAGCCTACCATGTCAATTCCGGTTTGAATCCCCGTACCGCAATGGGTCAGCGGGCAGACGGTGCTGTGATCTTCGTATGCATCGACGGCCGTCAGGCCAGCTCCCTGGGCGGCACCTATGCCGACCTGATCGACATCATGGTGGAATACGGCGCTGTCAACGCCTGCAACCTGGATGGCGGTTCTTCTACCGTCATGCTGTACCGTGACCATGAAACCGGCGTGGTTTCCATGATCAACAACTACTCCCTGCTGCAGAAGGAGCCCAGAAGAATGCCGAACTTCTTCATGGTGCGCCCGGAAAGTGAGGACTGATTATGTACCAAGGTAAATTCTTAGCGGAAAACAGAGCCGCAAAAACCGAACAACCCAAGAAAAAAGCCGCCGTTCCTACCGCTGACGAGATCATGGACGAGGAACTGGCTATGCAGGAGCAAAGCATCCCGGAGACGCCTGCCCCCGAAGTGGAAGAATCCCCCAAGCCCGCAAAGAAAGAAAAGAAGCAGAAGAAAAAGAAGAAGGGTATCCGCGTGGGCACCGTTATCTTCTATCTGCTGTATCTGATGCTCATTGGTGCTGCCGCTTACGGCATCAATTACGGTCTGGCTCTGCTTAATGACTGGCTGACCGTGTACGAAGCTTCCCAGCCCGACACACGCAGCCAGGAGATCTTCGACGAGATCTTTGCCGATCCCGACTGGGGCAAGATCTACGATATGGCCGGTCTGGAAGGCACCCAGTTTGAAGGCAAGGATGCCTATGTGGCTTACATGCAGGCCAAAGTCGGCGACAGTGAGCTGACCTACTCCAAGACCTCCGCCGGTCTTTCCGGCGGTCAGAAGTACATCGTCAAGCTGGGTGAGGAGAAGGTCGCCACCTTCACCATGCAAAACCCCATTGTGGGCGAACTGGAGATTCCCGAGTGGAGCCTTGACAAGGTGGAAGCCGGTTTTTTTACGCGTAACCAGGATGTGACCATTCTGACCAAGCCGGGCCGCACCGTCACCCTGAACGGCGTTCCCCTGGATGACAGCTATGTAATCAAAACCACTTCCTCTGTTGTCGACAGCTACCTGCCGGAGGGTATCCGCGGTGAAAGTTCCGCTTTGCTGTATGCCAAGGGCTTCCTGGTGGCTCCGGAAGTAGCCGTCATTGACGAAAACGGCGTTATGATCGAGCTGGAGTATGATGCCGATACCAATACCTATACGGAAACTATGATGACTGGTTCGGTTACCGAAGAAATCCCTGACAACGAGCGTACCGCCCTGTTGGATGCCACCTACGCCTACTGCCGTCACATGATCGGCGCCAAGGGCACCAGCCTTCGTAACTTCTTCGATCCCGATTCTGACATCTATAAGACCATTCTCAAAAATGAATTGTGGTTCAAGGGCTATGCCCGCTACGATTTCTCTGAAGCCACTGTTACGGAATACCGCAAGTACACCGATGAGCTGTTCTCCGCAAGAATTCAGATCACCCTGAATACCTACCGCAACGACGGTTCTTTGAAGGCGTTCCCTGTGAACACCACCATGTTCCTGGAGAAAAACAGCAAAGGCCAGTGGATCGTCAATAACATGACCAATGTGGATATCCACCAGATCCTGACCCAGGTACGGCTGACTTGGATGCAGGACGGCGAGATTCTGTCCAGCGAAATGCTGGATGCCTCCGCTAATCTGTTGACACCTCCCGCTGTCACCGCTCCTGAAGGCAAGGAGTTTATCGGCTGGTTCTCCGAAACCACAGACGCTGATGGCAACGTGACCCTTTCCCTGGTATTTGCCCCCACCGAAAGCGGTACCATCTCCCTGGCCGATTCCTATGTGCTGGAGCCTATGGTCCTGCACGCCCGGTTCGACACCCCGAAGGGAGAATAATCTATGGATATTTTGAGTTTCTTTGCTGAGCATTTCGATCTGCCTATTCTGGATTGGATCGCCGGCAATCTCCGGTGCGGCTTTTTGGATTTTCTCATGCCGCTGATCACTGTTTTGGGTGATGCCGGTATTTTTTGGATCGCATGTGCTGTTATCCTGCTGCTGATCCCCAAGTACCGCAAAGCAGGTCTCAGCATGGGCCTCGCCTTGTTGTTTGGCGTTGTGGTATGCAACATGATCCTAAAGCCCTGGGTAGGCAGAATCCGGCCCTATGATTACCAGCTGATCCACTTTGGCAAGACCATCGAGCTGCTGGTAGCTACTCCCCACGATTTCTCCTTCCCCTCCGGCCATACCATCGCTTCCTTTGAAGCTGCTGTGGCGCTGACGGTTCACAACAAAAAGCTGGGCATTCCCGCCATGGTACTGGCTGTGCTCATTGCTTTCTCCCGGATGTATCTGTATGTTCACTACCCCACCGATGTGCTGGCATCCGTGATCTTGGGCACCGCATTTGCTTTCCTTGCCTGCTTCCTTGTCAAGAAAGGCTATGCCCTTTACGAATCCAAGAAAAAAGCTGCATAAAAAACAGGAGTCTTTTGACTCCTGTTTTTTCTTATTGATAGGCCTTCAGCACTTCATAAAGTGTTCCGGTGGCACAGTTTTCCGTGCGGGTCTTTTCGCAGGCTGCCACGAATTCCTCATA
>JAZNLC010000132.1:0-4384 GCA_045578895.1 Faecousia sp.
CAGTTTGATCAGTCGGGGGTTGGTCGTATCAATAGGATCATACCACTGCTGCAGATTGCCCATATTGGTCCAATCCACAATCTTGGGGAATTCTTCTGTACCGTCAACCTGTGCTTCGGTATAAGCCTTCCAGAAAGTGCCACCGGTAACTTCAGTCATCTCCACATTATAGGAGACCAGCCGCTCGTCTACGCTACGCAGTGCCTGCAGGCCTTCACCCGCCAATTTTACAAATTGTGCCATTTAATTACGCTCCTTTTTCATATTTTCGGATATTATCATTATAGCTTTAAATATCCTTTCAAGTAAGGGACAAAATATCTCTGTTGTGACACCTTATTCCAAAAAAGAAAGTCTGCCATTGTGCAAATGCGCACAATAGCAGACACGATTCTCATTTTTGTGTAGTGATCAGGGGTCTTGTCAGCATCAATGTGGCGATATGGGCCATTTCGCCGGCAGATTCCGCATAACCATCCCGATGCCACTGCATCACCATTGCCAGCAAGCCGCAAACAGCAAAGGTCATTGCCAAGTGCTGACTTTTTTCGTCCTGGTTCAGCAGGTAAGCCGGCATCATCCGCTCGTGCAGCGCATGGCTCGTAGCCCGCTCCACCAGCATACCGCTGATTCGGTTTTTCATTAATGCGTCCATCAGGTCTTTGTGGTCATACCAAAATACAAAGAACCGTTCCAAATCCCTAAGGGCACTGAGTCCCTTCACGGTGGCAAAGCGGACGGGCTGTTGCTCAAATTCCATCAATGTGTGATCCAGCAGCGCATACAGCGCGCCGTCTTTATTGGAGAAGTAGCGGTAAAATGACTTTCTGGGAATACCCATCTGATCACAAAGATCACTGATGGAGATTTCCTCATAAGGCTGCGTAAGCATTGCTTTCAAAAGTCCCTGTTCCAGTTGTTTTTGTCTAGCAGCTGATTGTTCCGATTTACAAAGCTTATACACACACCTCATCCCTTCTTCGTCCGTTTGTTTCATTATATCAGGAATTATAAAAGAATCAAGTCGTTTTGTTGATTATCTCCAAAAAACCGCAGTTCTAAATCAGTACACTGTGTCACAAAAGTGTCGTTTTGGTCCTTTGTAACATTTTGTTCATGCATTATAATGTATATGATTGAAGCGAGTGTGCGCTCGCACAAATAAGGAGGAAATAACTATGGCAAAAGCCCCCAAGCTCGATGCCAAGGGTTACCCCAAGTTCGGCATGCGCGATAAAATTGCCTATGCCGCAGGTGACTTTGGCTGCAACATGTCCTTCGCTCTGAAGGGCACCGTTCAGACCTTCTGGCTGGTCTATATGATGCTGGAAACCGGTCTGCTGTCCGCACTGCTGCTGGTCGTTCAGATTTGGGACGCAATCAACGATCCGCTGATTGGCTCCATGATCGACGCTGACAGAAAGCAGTACAAGCGTGGCAAGTTTAAGCAGTATATCTTTGTTGGTTCCTGCGGCCTGCTCTTCGCTGGCGCTGCTGTGTTCCTGCCCTTCCCCAATGCTCCCGTATTCCTGAAGGCGGCTCTGTTCATCCTGGGTTACATTATTTGGGACGCAGCTTACACTGTTGCTAACGTTCCTTACGGCTCCATGCTGTCTCTGGTTACCGAAGACGCTGGTGAGCGCGCACAGCTGTCCACCTGGCGTTCCGTTGGCTCCATGGTCGGCGGTATGATCCCCGGTATCATCCTGCCCATGCTGATTTGGCGCAAGGAAGTTGACGCTGCCGGCAACCCCATCCTGAATCCCGAGACCGGCGTTCAGGTTCAGACCCTGCTGGGTGACCGCGTGTTTTGGGCAGCTCTGCTGATGGGTGGCCTGGGCTTCATCGCATTCCAGTTCATGCTCAAGAACATCACTGTCCGTGTTGACGAGAACTCCGTCAAGGCCGGTGAAGAAGGCGCTAAGTTCAATGTCATTTCCGCTTTCGGCAATTTCCTGAAGAACCGTCCCGCTGTCGGCGCTACTCTGGCTGCTATGGGTATGTTCCTGGGTATGCAGTCTGCTTCCACCGCTACTACCATCATGTTCGCAACCTACTTCGGTATGGCTCAGCTGTCCGGTATTGTTCAGCTGATTGGCTTCCTGCCCATGTTCCTGTTCATGCCCTTCATCAAGAAGATCGTTGACAAGTTCGGCAAGAAGGAAGCTTCCGTTGCCGGTACCATCGTATCCATGATCGGTGGTCTGATCATGCTGGTATTCCCCATGATCGCCAACAAGGGACTCGCTTTGATCGTCTACATGGGCGGTCTGGTTCTGTTCGGCATGGGCATGGGCGTTTACACCTGTGTTTCCTGGGCACTGATGGCTGACGCTATCGACTACAATGAGTGGAAGACCGGCAAGCGTGAGGAAGGCACTGTTTACTCCCTGCACTCTTTCTTCCGTAAGCTCGCTCAGGGCGTAGGCCCCTCCATGGTTCTGCTGATCATGGGTGCTCTGGGTTACGTTTCCGACCTGGGTAGCGGCGGCCAGTCCGCTGCCACTTCCTACAACATGTGCTGGCTGGTTGCCGGTCTGTACATGTTCTCCGCTGTTCTGCAGTTCATCGGTATCGCTGTGATCTACAATCTGGACAAGAAGACCTTGGCTCAGATGAACAGTGAGCTGGCTGCCCGCAAGGAGCAGTAATCTCTCCCGTAAATAATCAAAACCCTTCGGAGGCGACTCCGAAGGGTTTTTCCATTACCTTGCAAAATAACGATCAATAGACAGCTGGAATTCATAGGAATCCAGCACATGATGCAGCTGCGGTTCGTGCTTCCATGCGTAATGCTTTGCCATCTCTTTGGCTTCTATGGCTTCTTCTATCTTTCCTTCCGCTTTTCTTTGGAAAGTCAAAGCAAACAGACGGCACAGCTCACTGTGATAACGCAGATAGTTCCAGGAAGCGCGGATATTCTCCGGCAAAGACAGATCCTCCGATGCCTGTACAATTTTCGGCATAAAAGCATCCAGGATCCCAGGAACTCGTGCAAGGCTTTCCGCCGCAGCAGGATTCTCTGCGCCCTTTTCACCACGGATATATACGGGATCAACCGCTTGCGTAATTGCCTGCAGATAGGTCCTCACAGCCTCGCTGTCATCGCCGTAGGCAGAATGGAAATATTCCTTGGCAACCGTATCAAACACAGCATTCTCATCCCACAGAGCAGCAGCCATAGCCGTCATACCCAGGCCATTGGGGAAGAATACTCTTTGATTCTGGCAACTGACCATACCGTTCAGGCCCACCGTCCGCAGGCCTTGCATATCCTTAAACAGTACCCTTGCCATTTCATAGTAGCCGGGATCGCAGAAATGATCCCACATGAAATGATAATCAAAGTCAAAGCCATCGCCTTGGAACTGCTTTCTCCAGCGGCGCATCCAGGCGAGATTTTCTCCCACAGATTCCGGAAATTGCAGTTTGTTCAATTCAAACGGAGGCAGCTTATCTTCATCAAATTCCGGTGCATCCGTAAAACAAGATGTGTATGTACGGGTAATGGGCGCGAACATCAATGTAAATCTGTCCGGGTTGTTCAGCCTTACTTGCTTCGGCTCCCAAAGCAGATCCACATACAGCAGGAATACCACATTTGTATCAAGCTTTTCTGCCGTCAGCCTTTCGTCAATGTCATTAAGCAAAGTAACATACCAATCGGAAGGCCGCATTTTTCTGCAATTTGCGCATTCACAGTGGTTATTGGTTCCATCTGCGAGCCAAACCTGCGCATAGTCGATTTCCGGTGTTTCCTTACAGCGCAGTGCCACCGCATCTGCAATTTTTCTGCGCACCATAGGGTTGGAATAGCACAGATTTGTATTGAGAGGAACATTTCTCCAAAGCGCGCGCTTTCCGTTGACCAGCGCAAGGCATTCCACGGACTCAGGTGGGATATCATACTCCCTGGGCTCCCAGGCTTCACCCGGTATGCCAAAGGGCTCACAAGTCCATCCATGACCTGCTGCATGATACAGAAGACCTCGCTTCTTCAGTTCTATAACGGATTGGTCCCGCAGCGCAGCGATTTCTGACGCAGTCAGTGGCTTACCTTCCCTGAAAGGATTGCCACGATGCTCGTACCAACGGTTATAGAAGGTGACGGGATTATTGAACTGATTGAAATAAGCGTTGAAGCAAAGCTTCGGCATCCAATCGATCATGTCAGACACATGCTCATAGCTGACAGAACCCTCAATGCAGATGCCACGATGGCGATAGGCAGCCTTTTCATCCAAGAAGACACATAGATCATCCAGGCTGCGCTTGGGAATCACTTCGCCATCCGCACCGGGTCGAACCCAGGCACAACCGGCAGCCTTCAGAAAACGATATACGCCAAAAAGTACACTGCGCGGGTTCGATCCCAAAATGGAAC